>JAZLAA010000115.1:0-9635 GCA_045612945.1 Elusimicrobiaceae bacterium | reverse complement strand
GCCCGGCACTACGCAGTGGGCAAGATTGTGGACCGCAAACTAACACTAACCGTTTACAGTGATACGGGCAAACAGCTAGATAGGCTGGAAATGTATTTGTAATCGGCTACAAAGCTAGGCATCTATGGCAGTACTTCAGCCGGTTCGTATTTGTTACCGTCTATCCATACTGTTTGCCCTTCCGTTTTTTGCGGAATGTGAAACGCTTGTTCCGTACGTTTACTACGTACAAACGGCACGGCCGTAAACACGGTTTGCGGGCTAAAATTACGGGCCCATTGATCTAGCGGCATAGGTGTTTTGCCCGCCAAAAATCTATCCAGCACCAAAGGAATAAACTGGCGTTCTTTATCCAGCACTACTAAAACGGCGGTATGGTAGCGCCAGGAAGGGGTTTGGGCTTGCCCAAAATGCTGCCCGGCTGACGGGGTTAAAAACTCGCCTGTTTGGGGATAAGCCGTTAACAGATAAATCCGCGTAGTATCCCACCCTGTTGGGAAACGGGAGATGTGTTGCACGAGTTGTTTGGCCGCCAAGTAACTGCTGTAAAAACATTCTTCTTTTATCCAGCGGTAGGTGCGTTTTCGGCGGTAGGTGGTATTTCCGATACTGCGGTCCAAATCTTCCAGGTGCACGTCCGGCTGATCATATACAATCACTTGTTGTTCTGCCTCCCGGAGTGCTTGTTGCCAAGGGAGTAATAGCCGTTGTGTGGCCGCAGGGGGGACGGTTACGGCAGGCAGTTCAGCCCAGCGGTAAGCCGCCTTTTTATGACGAGTGGGTACCTGTTCTAAGCGCATAAGCCATTGTTCGATTTGCGCCTCGCTGGGGGCCGGCTCGGATAAAAAACTTTGCAAAATTGTTTGCACCGACTCACGGTGTTCTTGATAAAAACTACGGGCCTGGGAATAATCAAACGGTTCTTGGGCGCGTACCAGGCCGTCCAATACGCCTAAATAATGCAGCGAAATTTCTGATACTTGCGGTGTTTTGTATAACTTGGTACTTACATGCATATTAAATAGGTAAACAGCCAAGGCCCGCTCCTGCCCTTGCGTGGATGCCGAGGAAAAAAGTTCCTCCCACAGACTAGGTGAATCGGGGAGCCTGTCGGATAATTTATAAAAACGCATGTATAAAAAACGCCGCCACGTGGCCCCTTGTTTATTTTGGGCTACGGCGTTAGCGCGGTCTATTTTGTGGGATAAAGCTTGTTCCGGCACGTCGTTGGCCCATGCCAAAGCGCTTGCCAGCAAGCATAATCCCAAGCTTATTCTTTTAAACATGTAGATAGTATAAACAACAAACGCCCGGGTGACAAGGGCCCTATGGGTAAATATTGCGCCAATAAACAAATTTTTTATTATAATAGAGTTGTATTTATTACTCTAGTTTAAGGAGAACAACATGATGTGGTATGGAATTGCTTCCCTGCGTCCGTTTGAACAATACGCACTCTTTGGGGTATTGGCTATTGCGGTGGCAGGGTTGTTGTATGCCTTGTTTTTACGCCGGCAGGTAATGAATGAAGATGCCGGTACCGCCGATATGCAAAAAGTATGGGGCGCCATCCGCGAAGGGGCGAATGCCTATCTCAAACGGCAACTCAAAACGATTTTGCCACTAATCGGTTTATTAACCATTTGTTTGTTTTTATCGGTGTATATTGTGCCGGTATCACAAGACGCTACCGAGCGGTTTGCCGGTTTAGATGACAGCACCATTAAACTTATTGCCGCTTTTGGACGCGCCGGTGCGTTTATTTTAGGGGCGGTATTTTCGCTTTTAGTAGGGCAGTTGGGGATGCGTATTGCCGTTGATGCCAACGTGCGTGTGGCGGCTGCTTCTAAACGTAGCTTTGGCGATGCTTTGCGCATTGCCTACCGCGCCGGCACCGTTACCGGAATGCTTACCGATGGCCTGGGCCTTTTTGGCGGTACGATTATCTTTATCATCTTTGGCATTGCCGCGCCGGATGCGCTGTTGGGCTTTGGGTTTGGCGGCACGCTACTGGCACTGTTTATGCGTGTGGGCGGAGGTATTTATACCAAAGCCGCTGACGTAGGGGCAGATTTGGTAGGTAAAGTGGAAGCCGGCATCCCGGAAGACGACCCGCGTAACCCCGCCGTTGTGGCCGACCTGGTAGGCGACAACGTGGGCGACTGTGCCGGTATGGCCGCCGATATTTTTGAATCTTACGAAGTAACCATTGTGTCCGGCCTTATTTTAGGGATTGGCCTGTGGCGTTTAACAGGGCACCACGAATGGATTGTTTACCCGCTTCTGGTGCGCGGGATTGGGGTGCTGTGCTCTATTATCGGTACCTATGCGGTAAAAGATTCCAAACACGCCGCCGGCAATGCCATGAAAGCTATTTTTAAGGGCTATTCTATTTCGGCGGTGATTTCGGTGGCCATTTTTGGGGTGCTGGCCTATTATTACATGGGTGGTGTGCCCGGCGGTTGGTGGCGGCCCTTTGCGGCAACGACTATTGGGATTATTTTAGCCATTAGCATTGACCGCTTGACCGAATACTTTACTGGAACCGAAAATAAACCTGTACAGGAAGTTAAAAAATCCACAGCTACCGGCTCGGCCACGACTATTTTGTCAGGTATTGCCGTGGGGTTTGAGTCGGCCGTGTGGACCACGCTTGTGATTGCGGCCTCTATTTTCTGCTCGGTGGCAATTTTTGGCACCATTGACGGCCTAAATCCGGTGGAAAAGTTTAACTTCATCCTCTATGGTGTAGCCATGACGGGTATTGGGATGCTTACTTTAACGGGTAACAACGTGGCGATGGATTCCTTTGGCCCTATTGCCGACAACGCCAACGGCATTGGCGAAATGGCCTGGCATGGGCAGGATGATAAAGAAACTAAAAAAGCCCGCCAAATTATGGCCGATTTGGACGGCGTGGGTAATACCACCAAGGCCATTACCAAAGGCGTGGCCATTGGCTCGGCCGTGATTGCGGCCGTGTCTTTATTTGCGTCTTATATGGTAGACGTAAGTAACGTGCAAAGCACCTTAAACGCCCAATGGGCCAGCCAAGGAATAGACCAGGCCCTTACTTTACTCTCTAAAGTAGGCATTGTAGTTTCCGACCCGGTGGTATTTGTAGGGATGCTTATTGGCGGGGCGCTCCCCTGGTTGTTCTCGTCTTTTGCCATTAACGCCGTCAGCCGCGCCGCGGCCCTTATTGTGCAAGAAGTACGCCGCCAATTTAAAGGGGGTGTATTGGAAGGTAAGGCCAAACCGGATTATACCCGCGCGGTAA
This sequence comes from Elusimicrobiaceae bacterium, assembly GCA_045612945.1. Taxonomy (GTDB): domain Bacteria; phylum Elusimicrobiota; class Elusimicrobia; order Elusimicrobiales; family Elusimicrobiaceae; genus Avelusimicrobium. The sequence goes on along the minus strand of JAZLAA010000115.1, from coordinate 6,355 downwards.
ACATTTCCACTATAGCCGCGCAGAAAGAGCTAGTTATTTTGGCCCTGTTGGGGATTATTTCCCCGGTCGTAGTGGGGCTGGCTTTTGGTGTGGCCGCGCTGGGTGGTTTTTTAGCGGGGATTATTGTTTCGGGGCAGCTCTTGGCGGTGTTTATGTCTAACGCCGGGGGCGCGTGGGATAATGCCAAAAAAGTGGTAGAAGATGAACCCAGCGATATTGCCGCTAATACAGGCAAAGGTTCTGAGCGCCACAAAGCCAGCGTCGTGGGCGACACGGTGGGCGACCCCTTAAAAGATACTGCCGGCCCGGCGGTAAACCCCTTGATTAAGGTGGTTAATATGGTGGCCGTTATTGTGGCACCGATTATTGTAAATTTCCACAACGACTATACCCCGCTTTCCAAAGTTGGTTGGTGTGTGGTCATTGTGCTGTTGGCGGTGTTAAGCTGGGCCATTTTAACCAGCAAAAAACCTGCCCAAGACGTGACGAAATAAAAATTAGTATTTTGCAAAACAGCACCCCCGGCTCTAAAAGCCGGGGGTTTTGGGTTAATTAAACACTTGGCCTAATTCAGCACACCTTTTTCCACTATTGTAATCCGTACAAGTTTTCCCTTGGCCGTCTAAAGAGAGTTCAAAAGTGTCATTTTCATAATCTTCAAACACTACCTTAGGATTATCTACTGTTCCTGTGATATAGTATCTGGTATAAGTAGCATTCCCCGTTAATGGAGAGCGAACACTGCACATGCCTCCGGAGGTATTAAGGCAGGTCAAACCAACATCTAAATCTTCAGCTGTCCAGTTTGCCATTCCATATTCGTTAAAAGCCCCACTTCCTTCATTAAGTATCCGTACACTAGCAGCTTTTCGGATAGAAGCCAAATTGGCCCATACTTCGGCTAAGCGGCTCTTATTAACAGCTTTTTGGTATTGTGGAAGTGCCACCGCAGCCAAAATACCAACAATTAACACCACAACCAATAGCTCTATTAGCGTGAAGCCTTGGGTTGTTATGCTATTAGGTTTAATTGCCGAACTTGTTTCGGCATCTTCCACGCATGCTGTTGTATTGAAACAACCACAGCTTTGCGTGGTAGACCCTGAAATAAATTCAGGGATTATGCTTATTTTATTAACATCTTTTTTCTTTTTCATACTTATACTCCTTTTGGTTAATTTCAATTTGGCTGCTAGGAGCATAAAAATACGGCCCTTTTGCCTAAGTCAGACCAAGTGTCCCAAGCAAAACAGCCGCGGCCTGCCCCCCTTGCGGATGGCAAGCACTCGGCACAACACAGGCGGTTTGCAAGTGCGCCCACGTTGTGCCTCAAACAGCTGTTTTTGGACTTGGTCTGAACCCTACCGGGTACATACGTATCTCATACGCTTCCAAAAACAGTTCAAATTGTACCTATAGTATAATAAACTTACCGGGTAAAAACAATCCTAGAAATTTTTAAAATTGTATTGACCCATTTGCCCAAAAGTTGCTATGATATGTACATAGTAGTTAAATCTATTACGGAGAGAGAAATGAAAAACTTACTGAAAGTAGTTTTAGTACTCAGCGTTGCCGCCGGTTTAACCGCCTGTAGCAAAAACACCAAAGATGGTGCCGCCGCTGACGGTACCGTTGTAGCCGTTTCGGAAACCACCATTGATGAAACGACCCTTGAAATCCCCACCCAAGAAATTGAACTGGGCACGGTACATTTTGCATTAGACAAAGCCACTTTGACTGCTGACTCCCGCAAAATTGTAGAAACCAATGCCAAACTGATTAAAGAAACGGCCAAAGCTGTTTCCAACTATCAAGTAGTGGTAGAAGGTAACTGCGATGAACGCGGAACTATTGCTTACAACATTGCCTTGGGCCAAAAACGTGCCGACGAAGTAAAGGCTGCCTATGTACGCTTGGGTATTCCGGCTGATAAAATTGCCACTGTTTCCTACGGCAAAGAAAAACCGGTTTGCTACGAAGCTACCGTAGAATGTTACGTACAAAACCGCAGAGCGGATACGTTGTTGCAAGCTAACTAATTCTTACGTTTGATAAGGAGCCCGGCCATCTATGAAAAATATTTTTGCACTTATTTTAATAGGAGGCGCGGGCTCTTTGTTGAGTGGTTGCTTTATTGCCAGCCAGCAAGACATGGGCATTTTGCAAAGTCAGTTAAAAGAGCTCAATGCCACCATTACCCAAATGCAGGCCAACCAAGCAGAGCTGGCCAGCAAAATGGAAGGACTTAACCAAAATTTAGCCGTTTCCAACGAGAATTTGGCCCAAACCGATGGTCAATTTTCTCAACTTTCTTCCAAATTGGACGATATTGCCGCCTCGTTACGTACCGTCCAAGCGGCGGACACAGAGGCCGCACCGGCTAACGCTTTGCTTCCTTCCGATTTATTTGCCGAAGCTAAAAACCATTTAGATAAAGGCGCTTATGACGCCGCCGCTACCGGCTTTAAACTTTACCTTGCCAAATACCCCGATAGCGAAAATGCCGAACAAGGCTATATGTACTTAGGAGATGCCTACATCGCCGCCGGGCAGACTAAAAAAGGAGCGGTAGCGTACGCCACAGTATTGCAAAAATTTCCAAAAAGTAAAATCATTCCTTCCGCGCGTTTAAAATACGCGCTTAGTATTGTGCCGCTAGGCAAAACGGAAGAAGCCAAGAAGTATCTTTCTTCCGTAGTGGCAGACTATCCTAAATCCGCGGAAGCGGTCCAGGCCCGCGCGGAACTAGCCAAACTGGCCAAATAACGTTTTATGAAAAAATATCTTGTTATTCTTTGTACCTTTGTAGGGTTATTTTGCATGGGCACGGCGTTTGCCGCTCCTAAAACGGATGTATATATTGGTATTACATCTACCGGGAAACAAAAACTACCCACTATTGGGATGCCTTCTTTTGCTGCGGCGGATTCTCAAAGCCAAAGTGTTTCCCAGCAAGTGCATGATGTTATTCGGCTAGATTTGTTATTCTCGCGCTATTTTGAAGTAACGGAGGACGGCCCGCTGTTTAACCAAGCTCAAGTAAAAAACTCGCTGGCCCAATGGGCCGCCACAGCCGGCAAGCCCAACTATTTGTTGGTAGGTTCTGTAAGTTACAAAGAGCCCTATTATACCCTTAAAGTCCACGTATATGATATGACCACCCGCACCGCTGTCTTTGCCAAAGCCTTTAAAGGCAACCAAACCAGCCTGCGGCGTTTAGCGCATATCGTGGCGGACCAAATTGTTTCTACCCTTATGGGCAAACGCGGCATTGCCGATACTAAAATTGCTTTTGCCAACAACGCCACCCGCCATAAAGAAATTTATGTGGTGGATTATGACGGGGCCAACTTGCAAAAATTAACCAAAGACAATTCTATTTCTATTTTGCCGCGGTGGAGTAAAGACGGGCGCATTTTCTACACTACTTATAAATACCGCAACCCGGATATTTTTGCTATTGATTTGCGTGCGGGTAAAATTTCGCCTATTATTATTAAAAAAGGGCTTAATTTAATTGGCGGCGTGTCGCCTGATGGGAAAGCGCTGGTGTTTACCAGCTCGGGCGGGGCGAACCCCAGTATCTACATTTATAACTTGGAAACCCAAACCAAAACGCAATTGTCTAATAAGACAACCGCTGTGGAAGGTTCGCCTTCTTACTCGCCGGACGGGAAATATATTACGTTTGTATCCAACCGGGCGGGCAATCCGCAAATTTACGTCATGGAACTGGCCACTGGCAATACCCGGCCTTTGACAAAAAATTTCAACTGGTCCGACACGCCCCAATGGTCCCCCACTGGGGAATGGATTGTGTTTTCCGGCCGGGAAAGTGCTTACCACCCGATGGATATTTTCTTAGTGGATTTGACCGGCACCCAGCTTAGACGGCTAACCAGTGATGCCGGGTCCAATGAAGACCCTACCTGGTCTCCGGATGGGCGGTTTATTGCCTTTACCACCACGCGTAATGGTTCGCGTCAGCTGTACATGATGGATAAAGACGGCAGTGCTCCGCATTTACTGGCGGACATGAAGGGCGATTCGTTTACCCCACACTGGAGTTTTTAACCTGTTTGCTTGATGATAAACCGCCGCCTGGAATACTCCGGCGGCGGTTTTGTGTGTGTCCGCCACGCCTTGAAGATAGGGCGTTTTTTTATTATACTATAGGTACAATTTAATCTGTTTTTGGAGTCCCTCACGGGAGAGCTTTTGTTTCATCAAAAGCACGATCAAAATCCAAAGACAGCCTATTTAAGCACAAAGGCAAGAGAAGTCATGAGCTTTTGCTTTTGTGCTGAATGTTTGCCGTTTTTGCGTAAGCAAAACGGCAAATTACGGCTGTTATGTTTGGGTTCTTTGATCGTCCTGAAATATCAGCCGTTTTTGTGTGGGTTTTCATAGACAGTTAAATTGAAATTAAAACATAGGTCAGATGTGAACCTGACATCATAAGGAGCTGTTTATGAACAACACAAATGCAGTAAATAAAACAAGCATAATCCCTGAATTTATTTCAGGGTCTACCACGCAAAGCTGTGGCCGTTGTGTTACAGCAACAATAAGCGTTGTAGATGCCGAAACAAGTTCGGCAATTAAGCCTAATGGAATAACAGCCAAAGGCTTCACGCTTATTGAGCTTTTGGTAGTAGTGCTAATCGTCGGTATATTAGCCGCGGTAGCCGTGCCGCAATATACTAAGGCCGTGGAAAAAAGCAGGCTGAGTGAAGTGTGGAGTACCCTAGGCAGTTTGCGCCAAGCCTTGGCCGTAGCCATGCTAAGCCCGGAAATAACAGACAGCGATGGCATCAGTAACCGCAACCCAGCACGGCTGGATGTATCTGTAAATTGTAGTAGTTTAAGTTATAGTGCCGATGGGCAAGAATGTTATGTGTCGTGTCCTTCCCCTCGCTGGACAAATTGCCGCTATACGGCGGACTCTAATGGGGTGGCCTTTAGAGGCACCTTTAAAGTTCCCACCAGCGGGGCCAGTATAACTACACGCCTAGGCATAGACCAAAACGGACGTTTCTGTGACAACGGAAGTGAAAGCGACATAGCCAGTTGTACCTATCTGGGTATTAACTAATCCCTGCTAATAATGAGCACCCCCGGTTTATGCCGGGGGTGCAGTTTGCGTTTCTTGCCTACCAAAAATTTACCTAAAGCAAAGATAATTTTTCAAAATAAAACACGCTCCTTCTAGGAGTGAACTTGCGAAGTATACTGGCGGCACGCGCGCGTTAGCGCGGAGGTATTCGAGCAAGTGAACAACGACGGAGGAGCGTATTTTAAGAAGAAAAATTTTTGGTAGGAATAGGATTCGAACCTATGTAGGGCGTAGCCCGACGGTTTTACAGACCGTTGCTTTTGACCGCTCAGCCATCCTACCGAAAAATTACTTAAACAACTAGGTATTTATATTATAACAAAAAAAAATTGTTATGTCATGCTTCGTTTTACGTACAGATGCCGCTACAAAATGTTACAATACTACTATGAAGGCAGACAATCAAACCCCTTTGATGAAACAATACTTTTCTATTCGCCAGCAACACCCGGATATTGTACTGTTCTTCCGTTTGGGCGATTTTTACGAAATGTTTGATGACCAAGCACGCGAAGTTAGCGCGCTTTTAGGCCTTACCCTTACCGCACGTAATGGAACACCCATGTGCGGCATTCCTTACCACGCGGCCAACACCTACATCACCCGTTTACTAGCGGCCGGTAAAAAAATCGGTATTTGTGAACAAACCAGTGCCGTTATGGATAAAGATACCAAACTTTTTGAACGTAAGGTGATCCGTGTCATTACCCCGGGAACACTGGTGGAAGATAGCTTATTAGAAGCCAACCAGGCCAACTATTTAGTAGCGCTGGAAGTTACCCAAACGGGGTGGGCACTTGCCTGCGTAGAAGTTTCTACCGGAGAATTTTGGGTCAACCAAAACGATAAAGACCCTGCCCTTACCCAACTGGCTGCAGCCTTGGCGGCGGTCAATCCGTCCGAAATTATTGGCACGCAGGAAACCTTGCAGCGTTTGCGTCAAAAAGTGGTTATCCCCGGCACCCTTACGCTTACTACCCAACCTCCCTTTGAATTTACAAACAAATTGCCCGCTACGTGGCCGGCCGCCCATGCGTGGAAAACACATCCGCGGGCCTTGGCTTGCGCCCAGGGGGTTATGAATTATTTAAACGTTACCGAACCCAGCGTGTGTGACGGACTGGTACCCACCTACCGAGAATTAAAATCGTATTTACAAATTGATGAAAATGCCGTAACCGCCTTGGAATTGGTTAAAAGCCAAGAAGGCCGCCGCAGCGGCAGTTTGTGGGCCTT
>JAZLAA010000114.1:0-1505 GCA_045612945.1 Elusimicrobiaceae bacterium | reverse complement strand
TGTATCCGCTCCCCCCGTAACCCCCGCACCGGAAAGCGCGCAAGCCACCGCACTCGGCCCCGGCAAGGCTGTTACAGTAATACCGGCGGCCACGGCGGCCTTTACTAACTTCCACCCCGGGTCGGAAATACAGGGTGTGCCGCAGTCACTTACCAAAGCGCAATTTTTGCCGTTTTTTAAGGCTTCCAAACAGCGCGCCACAGAGCGTTCATCATTTTCGTTATAGCGATAAAGCGGTTTGTGGATTTGAAAATGGGTAAGCAGTGTTTGGGTGCGGCGGGTATCCTCGCACAAAACGCCGTCGCACGCTTGGAGCACGTCCAACGCACGCAGGGTAATATCGCGCAAATTGCCAATAGGAGTGGGCACAATGTAAAGCATACAATAAGTATATCAAAATTTTATAGGCTGTTTTTTGCTATAATGAAGTTACAATTTAATCTGTTTGGAAACCGTACAAAACGTACGGAAATTAAAAGAAAGTCTACAAGGTCCAAATAGTCCCTTAGGTTTAGTGGGATCTGCAGTCCTGACTACACCGAACGTCCACTGTGCAAACAGCGGGCTACGGCTGTTATGTTAGGGTTCCTTGTAGACACTCTATATAAGAGCCGTTTTTATGGACAAAATTACCGCGCAAACCTTACGTAAGTTAGACAAATTAGAAAAAGACCTGCAAAAATGCCAAGCACGCCTTCAACAAATCGGCCGGGCACGCGTGACGGTGTATTTTGGGGTGCCGTTCAAAGCGCGTGACGGATTTAAAACCGTTTATAACGCGTTGCACGATATGAAAAGCATCTTACAAAACCGCCCCCAAGACATTGAAGGATAATTTTCCCTTAATTTTTTATCTACCCAAAATGCATATTTAGTATAATATACACTTGTTGCTGATTATTAAAAACAAGGGGATTTTATACAACACATGTCACGCATTTTAAAGAAAATCAAACTCAATACTTTTGCCATGATTTTGGGCATTATTGCCACCGTTACCATCATGACGTGGATAATACCCAGCGGCAGTTATGACCGCGTGGAACAAGACGGCCGTTTAATGGTAGTGTCCGGCACGTATCATGCGGTGGAACGCGCCCCGCAAGGTATTTTTGATGTGTTAAAAGCCCCTATCCAAGGTTTTGCCAATACCGCAGAAGTGATTGTGTTTTTGCTCGTTATTGGCGGCGTGCTTAGCGTAGTAGAAAAAACAGGTGCTATTACGGCGGGTATCGGCGCGGCCAGCCAGTTCTTTCAAAAAAACCCCAAATTGCGTTTTTTGTTCATTCCGCTGGGAATTATTGTATTTTCGCTGTGCGGAGCCACGTTTGGTATGTGCGAAGAAGCCCTCATTTTTATCCCGATTTTTATTCCGTTAGCACTTTCGTTGGGGTATGACTCGGCCCTCGGCACAGCTATCCCGTTTGTGGGCGCAGGAGTGGGGTTTGCAGCCGCATTCACGAACCCCTTTACCGTAGGTATTGCCCAAGGGATTGCGCAAGTAC
>JAZLAA010000113.1:0-8372 GCA_045612945.1 Elusimicrobiaceae bacterium | reverse complement strand
GTGACAAAAATACCTGCACCGGGAAAGCTTGCGCAAAGGTTGCTTGCGCCGGGGCCTGCACTTTTTGCACCGCAAGCTCGGCCGCGCCGGCCGTGGCGGTAAACCCTATACATAGGAAAAGAAGAAGTCGTTTTTTCATGGCTATTTCCTTATTTTTCTAGCTCGCCGCTTAAAAAATGCCACCACCGGGTCGGCCGGGGAGTGCTGGGTATCTACCACAATGGGTTCTATTTTAAAAGGGGTAAACAATTTTTTTAGCGCGTATTGCAGTTCCTGGTGCAACACGTGCAGGCGTTCGTTTAGGGCATCGTCGGAGAGGGAGAGCTCGTCCGTTTCGCCGGTTTCCGGGTCGGTTACGCTTAAACATACGGGCACGTGTGGCATACGCTGTTCCAGCGGGTCTTGCACCACAACCGGAATAAGGTCAAATTTTTTAGCCGCCAGTTTAAACGGTTTTTCAAATTGGGTGGGAAGGGCCAAAAAGTCTGAAATCAGCACCACAATCGACTGGTGTTTAAGCACTTTAAGTAACGTTTCCAAACAAAGGCCAATATCGGTGCGGGTGTGTTGGGGTTCAAAGGCAATCAGCTCGCGGATCAGGCGTAAAATATGTTTTTTGCCTTTGCGGGGGGGAACAAACAGTTCCACTTGGTCGGAAAATAAAAGCAGGCCCACTTTATCGTTATTGCGTAGCGCAGCAAAGGCAAACAAGGCGGCCAGTTCGGCGGCGGTTTCTTGTTTGAGCTTGTCCCACGAACCAAACTGTTGCGAGCCCGACACATCACACGCAATCAGCAACGTCAGTTCGCGCGTTTCGTTAAATTTTTTGACAAAAGGGATACCTGTGCGGGCGGTTACGTTCCAGTCTATAGAGCGTACGTCGTCACCGGGGATATATTCGCGCACTTCGGCAAATTCAATTCCTTGCCCTTTGAATGTGCTGACGTATTCCCCGGAGAAAGTTTCGCTCACCAGACGGTCGGTTTGGATTTCTATCTGGCGGACTTTTTTTAAAATTTCCGCAGTATCCACAGTGTGCTCCTGTTTACGGCACATCTACCCCGTCAAAAATTTGGGTAATAATTTCGTCGGCGGAAACGTTTTCGGCCTCGGCTTCGTAAGAGAGGAGTACCCGGTGACGCAGAACGTCTAAACCGATGGTTTTAATGTCTTCGGGCGTTACATACCCGCGCCCGTTTAAGAAGGCATACGCCTTGGCGGCTTGCGTGAGGAAAATGGTAGCACGCGGGCTGGCGCCGTAGGCAATTAAAGAGGCCAGTTTATCCAGGCCGGCCTGGCGCGGCGTGCGGGTGGCGAACACTAAGTCCACTATATAGTTTTTGATTTTGTCATCTACGTAAATTTGGTCTACCACTTGGCGCGCTTTTAATAACATTTCAGGTGTGACGGAGGAGGCCACCTCAATTTTTTGGTGCCCGGCCATACGCTCTAAAATTTGTTTTTCTTCGGCCTTAGAAGGGTAAGTGACCAGTATTTTAAGCATAAAACGGTCCACTTGCGCTTCGGGCAGGGGGTAGGTGCCTTCTTGCTCTACAGGGTTTTGGGTGGCTAACACCATAAACGGGGAAGGCAGGGGGTAGGTTTTTTCGCCAATGGTTACCTGGCGTTCTTGCATGGCTTCTAAGAGGGCGCTTTGCACCTTAGCGGGGGAGCGGTTAATTTCGTCAGCCAGTACAAAGTTGGCAAACACCGGCCCGCGTTTGGGGTAAAATACCCCTTCTTTGGGGTTAAAAATAAGGGTGCCGGTAATATCGGCGGGCAGTAAATCAGGTGTGAATTGGATGCGGTTAAACTGGGCGTGTACGGCCTGGGCCAAGGTTTTTACGGCTAAAGTTTTAGCCAACCCCGGCACGCCTTCAATGAGTACGTGCCCGTCGGCCAAGAGGGCTACCAGTAATTTTTCTAACAGAGCTTCTTGCCCTACAATTACTTTGTTAATTTCGCGTTTCAAATCTTGTAAAAACAAACTTTCTTGCTGAACTTGTTGGTTAATAGCGGATATTTCCATAATTCCCCCTTGTAAGCGCATAAACGCCACCTATATTATAAAAAAAATAACAAGTTATGTGAACTGGTTGCAAGCACAAAAAATAATTAGTTGGCCTTGCCGCTTGGGGGTTTTTTTATTATACTATAGATACAATTTTAGCTGTTTTTGGAACCGTATGCGGAATACGGTTGCGCTCTTGATAGCAAGGGCCCAAGGTTAGTCTAAAAACGGTCGTTATTAAACACAAAATGTACGGAAGTCATGAGCTGTATGTTTTGTGTTGAATGTTTTTTGCCGTACTAGTTACGGCAGAAAACTACGGCTGTTACATATTGAGGCACTAACCTTGGCTCAAGTTTAATAGCCGTCTTTTTGCGCGTCCATACACAGCTAAATTGTAAGGAGCGTAAAAATGAAAAATAGAAATACCCGGCGGGGTTTCACGCTAATAGAATTGTTGGTAGTAGTGCTCATAGTAGGGATATTGGCCGCCGTAGCTGTGCCGCAATATAATAAAGCCGTGGCCAAAAGCGAGCTGGCCGGCGTGTGGAGCAACTTGGGCTCTTTGCGTAAAGCCTATCAGGTAGCCAAGATGAACCCGGAGACAGGACCCGGGATAAGTAGCTGGAACCCCCAGCTGCTGGATGTGAGTTTGGAAAGTTCCATAGGAGGTTCAGGCGTACATGCTAGAGTACCTTGCCCATCCCGCCGTTGGAGTTCTTGTTACTATGAGGTAAGTTCAGGACTATTTCCACCACTTGAGGGTTTTCCTACCGGAGTAACCGATAGTGTGTGGTGGATTGGTCATGAAACAAACAAAGGGAGGATTTCTCTTATTTTAGGCCCCAGTGGGCGCTCTTGCCAAGATGATAACAGCGGGGAAACCTGTAAGTATTTTGGCCAAGAGTTTTAACACCCCCTTTACACCCCGCCCAATCTACTGCAAGGCGGGGTGTATTATGCTATAGTATAAATATGACGAAAGCAGACCAAGCTAAAGCACTTTTTTTACAAGGACATAACTGCGCGCAAGCCGTGTTTTGCACGTTTGCGCCCGAATTGGAAATAGATGACAAAACCGCCTTGGCCCTTTCGGCTTGTTTTGGGGGTGGATTAGGCCGCCAGCGCGAAGTATGCGGGGCGGTAAGCGGGATGTGTATGGCACTTTCTTTAAAGTACGCCCCGCAAGACCCCAAAGACCAAGCCGCCAAAGCCGCTTTCTATGCACGCATTCAAGACGTGTGCAACCGCTTTAAGACGCAAAACGGCTCTATTATCTGCCGCGAACTGCTGGGGTTGCCCCCCGGCCCGCAAGACCCTACGCCCCAGCCGCGTAACGCCGCTTATTACCAACACCGCTCCTGCGCTGATAAGGTAAAATGTGCCGCTGCCATTTTAGCGGAGTGTCTAGAAATGCAATAATAGAGGATTTACAAGTGTTATGTAAAATAGTAGCATAACAAGGTAGTGATTCTGGCAGGACCTGTTATTTTTAAAAAATAGGAGGATGTATGAAGAAACAAAATACTGTAGGGCTGTGCGCGGTCGTTTTGTCTTTAGGGATGTTAACGGCCTGTGCGTCCGGCTCAAAAGTAAAACCCGCCGAAGCGGCCCAACAAGCCAAAGAGATTGAGCGCGTGATTGTGGATTACAAAGGTTCCACGTTGGGGGCTGAAATTCCGGCTTGGGTACAGGACGTATCGGATGATAATTACGAAGCGTTGCAAAATTTGCCTTCGTTCAAAGATACCAAGCTCATCCCGGTAGTAGCCGTGGAACGCGGTAAGAACTTGGATTTACTGCGCTCTTGGGCCAACAACTTTAGTGTGCAATCCCAAATTGCGCGCGCCATTCAAAATAAGGTATCTGCCGAATTTGGCGGTAACCAAGAAGGCGATAAAAATAGCGAAGAAAACCGCAATTTTGTAAAAGAATTGGTGGCTACCTTCTCGCAAACCAACATCAGCGGGCTTAAGAAAGAAAAAGACTACTGGATTAAGCTCAAAGTGCGCGATAACTACAAAAAAACTGAGGAAGAATTTTATGAATACTATGTGTTGTATTCCATAGATTCTACCGTGTTGCAGGAACAAATTGATATCGCCTTAGGCAAAGTAGAAGCCAAAACGCAAGCGCAAAAAGAAATGAAAAATGAAGTAAAAGATGCGTTGGCCAAATTGAAAGGGGAAGACCTTTCTACCGTAATAGTTGACTAAGTACAAAAGGGGAGGAAGTCATTCCTCCCCTTCAAGGATTTTGGATGAATAGATTACATAAACAAGTTGTAGGGGCCCTTGGGCTAGTATGTTTGGCAGCTGCGTCGGTGTACGCGCAGAGCCGGCCGTTGTGGGTGGATAACCCGTCCAGCCGGTTTTCCAACGCGGATATTTATGCGGTGGGGAACGGCCCTACGCTGGGCAAAGCCAAAAGTAATGCACGCGAGGAACTGTTAAAGTATTTTGAGGTGAATATCAATACCTCGTTTCAAGGGGATATGACGGCTACCAGCAAAGATACCTCTCATAAAATCCAGGAAGCCGTGGCCGAAAGTTCTGCCGGCATTTTAAAAGGAATTACCATCCAGCAAACCTATCACGACGAAAAAGAAGGCTACTACGCCTTAGCCGTGCTGGATAAAGCCAAAGCCGCCGCGGACGTGGCGCAAGAGATTAACAGCTTAGATGCTAAAATAAAAGTATTGTTGGAAGAAAACACCACCGGTAACCAGTTGGAAAAATTGTATTGGAGCCGGGAAGGTTTAAACCAAAAATACCTTTTTTTAACCGGTCAGCCGCTTGCCCAAAAAGTAAAGTATGAAGAAATAGTTAAAAAGGTGCAAGCAAGCCCCAAATTAAATTTTTATATCTCTTTCCCCTCTCAGGAATATGCCCCCAACTTGAAAGCACAGCTTACCCAAGCCCTTACCGAAAACGGGGGGATAGTGTCCCAAGAGATAGAACCGGCCAACCGGGTGCTTAAAGTAACCGTAACCGCGCAGGAAGAATATATGAAGGTAGACGGGTTTGTAAAATATACGGTCAACTTTAAGGTGGAAAATACCCAAGACGGTAAAGCGTTGGGGGCTTTAAGCCAAAGCTACACGCAAACAGGGCGCACACCAGAGCAAGTTTACGCCAAAGCGGCGGCCCAGTTTGCCACTTATATGCAAGAAAATATATCAACTATTTTAAAGTAAATAACGTACGGAGGAGTGTATGAATATCAAGAAATCGTTCTATCTTACCCTAGTGTTGGGGTTAGCGTTAACTGCGTGTTCGCCCAGCATTAAAACGCAACGGGTATCGTTGGATGAGTCCGACCAATTAGCTATGACTATTACCGATAAATGGGTGGCTAAAGATACGGAAATGGCTGTGCAGAATACGTTGGACCAGATTGAAAAACACCCCGGTTTTCAAGAGTATTTGTTGAAAATGAAACGCCGGCCCAAACTGTTCATCAGCGAAATTCAAAACCGCACGGCAGAGGCCTATTTCCCTATCGGCGATTTTAACGACGAATTGTTAAACGAATTTTCGTTTAGCGGTAAATTTGTGCTTATTGATGCCGCCGCGCGCGAAAAAATCTTGCGTGAAATTCAATACCAAAACGACGGTATGGTCAGCCCGGAACAAGTAAAAAGCATTGGCAAAGCTTCCGGGGCCGATTTGCTGATTTTTGGGGACGTGCGCATGAAACCGGAAACGTTAAATGGCAAAACCATTAAAGACTATTCGGTCAACTTGCGTATGACGGATATTGAAACGGGCGAAGAAGTCCTTCGCACCCGCTACAAAACCAGCAAATATTCAAAACGCAGCAAAACCGGCTGGTAACATTACCGCATAAAGGGGGATGGGTGTGAAAAAGGGTTTATTTCTGGCAATAGGAGTGCTTTCGGTATTGCTAAGTGCGTGTTCTTCTGCTCCCAAACACCGGCAGTGGCATGCACAGCTCAAGGAGCATTTAAATCAAAAAGATTATAAGGCCGCGGAAACGTTGGTAAAAGACCCCGAGTTTTATAAAGATGACAACTCGGCCTTGTTACGCTGGTTGGAGCGAGGCACTGTTTTTTACTTAAACGGGGACTATTACCAAGCGGCGCAAGCCTTTGAGAAAGCACACTCTCTTAGCGATGAGCTTTACACCCAGCGTATGGGCCGCAGGCTGGAAGCGGCCGTGTTGGGGGCCAGTAAAGACAATTACTACGGTACCCGCTACGAAGTTAGCCTGTTGCGCTTTTATGAATCCTTGACGCATTTTAATTTGTACCAAACGGGGATTTACGAAGCGTACGAAGAAACCGATGAAGAGGGTAATGTAATCCAGGTGGAGGCACGTGTGTTAAGCGACAACGAACGCTTGGACCACCTCTATCGTGCGCGTAGTATTTTAATGGAGTGGGATACCCTGTTAAACTCTTATGCGGCGGATCTAGCCGGAAAAGCCACCTATAAGAGCGATTTGGTGCAAAAACTCTATGGGGCTTTCATCCACGAGAAATTTGGCGGGGAAGACCAACAAATTGCGTTGCAGTTGTATAAAGACGCACAAGATATTTTGTTAAAAAACTTTAACGAATATCCTTCCTTTAACGCCAAATCCAACGAGTTTAACAAGCATTTTGATAAACTGGCCGAAATGTCGTTGGAAGAGGTAGAACTGAACTATGTGCAGGCTACCCCCAACGCCACGGATTTGCTGGACTTTGTAAACCAGAAAATAGAGCAACTTTCCAACCAAACGCCGGATAACGTGTCGCTCTTGTTAAAAGACGGGTTTGTGGCGGAAAAGAAAGTGCGCAGGGTGGTCATTGGCCTGTTGCCGGGGTTTGAGCCGGCAGAAGGGGATATTTTCTTAACGGATTTAGCAAGCGTAGCGGCGTTGCTTACCAATTCTATGGGAGGGGATTTGAATGAGTTTATCTCTTGGGTATTGGTGGGCGGGGTAGTATCTTTTGAAATCCCTTATATTGAAAAACCAGTGGCACCTATGCCTTATACGGCACACTTAATGGATGAAACCGGAACGGAACGGGCGGCATTTCCAATTGTTTTGTTAGACCCGGTTAACGAGATGGCTGCTCAGGAATTTGCCGCTAATAATATGGCATTAATTACCAAAACGGCTACTAAATTTGCCCTGGAACACGCAGCGGCTATAGTGGCGGCTTACCAACTGTGGAAAGCGGCTCCCAAAGATAACTTCCTTATGGAAAAAGCGGCTAAAATAGGAGCTATTTTAAGTTACCGGGCGGCGGCCAAACTTATTAACTCCGTCAACCAGGCGGATTTGCGGTATTGGAGTAGTTTGGCCGGCAATATCCGCATGGGCCGAGCGCAACTGCCGGACGGCGATTATAATTTGGTAATTACTTCTGATGCAGATAATCTGCCTGTTTATCAGACCCCTATATCTGTACATGGAGAAGCGTTTGTAGATGTAAATTTATAAAGTAATAAAGTAATTAGGTTCGACGCCCCCGGGGTAACCCGGGGGTTTTTATGTAACTGTGGGGCGGTGGGATGAGAGTAGCAAATATAGATTTTTCAAAATAAAATTTGCGTTACTTGATGGCTTTTTCAAAGAAAAAATCGGGGCGGTGGGATGAAAGTAGCAAACATAGATTTTTCAAAATAAAATAGCCTGCTTCTAGGCGCGAACTTGCGAAGTATACTGTGCGCAGCGGCGCGGTAGCGCCGAGGTATTCGAGCAAGTAAGCAACAACGAAGCAGACTATTTTAGTAAGAAAAATGGTCGGGGCGGCGGGATTCGAACCCACGACCTCACGGTCCCGAACCGTGCGCGCTACCATCTGCGCTACGCCCCGTACATTTATGCGCCTTTACACTTGGCGCAGTTTAGTTAATAATTTCAAAACTTCGGGAAGGCGGGAATCGAACCCGCGATCTCTCGCACCCCAAGCGAGCGCTCTACCTCTGAGCCACTCCCCGTAAAGGTTGCGCATCTGCGCAACACATATATTATATCATTCTTTAATTAAATCCGCCAGTGTTTCTTTAATTTCCGTCAATAATTTGATATCGGTGCGGGGGAGCATTTTGGGGTTAGTGCCGCCGGACAACTGATATCTGCCCAGTTGTTTTTTGGCGCCTTCCAGCGTGAGTTTATGTTTATAAATCAGGTCCTTAATTTTTAAAATGGTGTACACGTCCGCCTTGCTGTAACGACGGTGGCCGCTGGGCAAACGCACGGGACGGATTAAGTTAAACTCGCGTTCCCAGTAGCGCACGGAATATTCCGGCACGCCGGTAATGCGTTTAACGTCGCCGATAGAAAAATAATCTTGCTGTTGCAGTTCTTCCAGTCCCATAGTTGCATTATAGCATTTTGAAAAAAC
>JAZLAA010000112.1:0-3249 GCA_045612945.1 Elusimicrobiaceae bacterium | reverse complement strand
ACACACCGCGTGCGACCCACAAGCGTTTTAGGGGTGTGGTTGAAAGGAGGGGAGGAAGTTCGTTATCCAGCGCAAGGGCCAACAAAGCCCCGGCAATCACTGCCAGTATGAGCCCGCCGGAAGCAAAATGTGCGTTAATATCTACAAACAGGTGCACGGCAGCCCCGATTAGTGCACCGGTGTAGCCCAGTGCGTACCAGCGGCGTGTTTGCACGCGGGCCAGGGAGTCTTTGTCTTTGGTGGGGAGCGAAATTTGGGTTGTTTGCCAACCGCAATTAAAAAGAAACACGCCTATCCATAAAAATAAAATTAAACCGATAAGCCCCCCGGTAGCGGCTTGCTCTATATATTCATTTTCGGCGTGTTGGGTTTCGTTATTATGGGCGTTTTCTATGTAAAAGATTTGCGGGCGGCGGTACGCCGGATAGACAATTTTAAAACTGCCCGGGCCGGTGCCCAAGAAGGGGGAATCTTGAGCCATTTCCACGCCGGAGAGCCACGTATAGGCACGAAAACTAACCGACTGAAACCGCTTGGCACTGTATATCCCCGCGGCTATACATACCCCCACCAAACATACCGCCGCGGCCACGGGTAATAACCTTTTATATTTTTTAAGCAGTGAAAACGTACGGGAATAAAACAGCGCAAATGCTACCCCCATTGCCCCGTAGGCTAGCCAGGCCCCTTTGCTTTCCGTAAAAATTAAGTTTACAAGGCCCAAGGCCAGGAGTACTAATAAGCGTTTATGGCGGGTGCGCCCAAATTCGGCCGCAATAATGGCCGATGCACATACAATAAATGCGCCGAAAAAGTTAGGGTTGGCAAACGTGGAAAACACGCGTTTGCCAAAAAAACCGCTCCACGGGAAAATATCCACCGCCGGTACAAAAATACTGACTATTTGCACCACTCCGTATCCAAACGCGACCCACGCCGCTGCGATTAAAAACCGGGTAAGGGTGCGGAGGTCTTGAGTAGTAAATTCGCACGCAATTAAACAGGTAATTCCCGCGTACATCCATAAGCGCAAAAATTCTTCGGCGGCTTCCAGTTTATAAGGAAAGCACAAGAACGAGAGCGTTTGCCACGCCAGATAGATAAATAGGGGGGCTAAAAACGGTAACGTGCGGCGGGTAAAGGGGTTGGTATGCTCCGTGAGTTTAAGGGCGGCCCACAGGGTAAGCAGTAGGGTGGACCCTATGTGCAACAAGGTAAGTTTTACTTGGGCGGAGTCATACGTGCCCGTAAAAAATGATAAACAGACCAGTAATACCAGCCATCCTGTAACCAGCGGCAACGCACGGCGCAAAAACGCGGCGCACAAATTAGCCGGCGTAGCGGTAGTGGCCTTGGCTAGTTTGGCGGAAGTTTTGGTTGGTTTTTTGCCCATACATACATTATAGATAATTTCCTGGGTGTGCGGGTGGCAACGGCTTGAAACGGGGTTGGTTTTTTATTATACTATGAGTACAATTTCATCTGTTTTTGGAACCGTATGCGGAATACGGAGTATTTTTAGGAAACTAAAAATCTGAGAGAACGCCAAGAACAGCCAATTTGAGGCACAAAATAGTTGGAATTGCAAGCCAACTGTTTTGTGCTCAATGCTTGTTGCCTGGTGCAACAAGCTACGGCTGTTGTGCATTGGGACTGTTCTCTCAGCTCGGGTGCAAGAGCCGTTTTTGTTGGGTTTCATAACAGGGAATTGAAACTAAAATAAAGGAGTCATCGTATGAAACACAACAAACAAGCGTTTACGCTTATAGAGTTGTTAGTCGTAGTGTTAATAGTCGGTATTTTGGCGGCGGTAGCGGTGCCGCAATATGAAAGAGCGGTTGCCAAAAGCCGGTTAAGTGAAGCCCGTACTACACTAGATGCATTGGAAAAGGCCATAGAGGTTTATCAACTAGGAAATGGAAGCTATCCGGATTCTTGGGCAGCGTTAGACCTCTCTTTTGTGGACAAGGAAGGGAATATGGTGGGAGTAGGAAGTACTGAATATTTGGAAACGCAACACTTTACCTATATGCTAAATAGCAGAGACTGGCCCACCTGTAACGGGGTTGCGGTACCTGCTTATGCTATGGCCAAAGGGAAGTATGACGGAGCCATATTGATGTATTGCAACAATGTGTTGGCTTGTGGAAACAATAGCTCGGGAGTGTGTCAAAAGTTAGGGTTTACCAATTACACAGCAACCGATAATTGTACCAGTTCGGTTGGTTGTTATACGGAATAACTTCTTTACCCCCGGCTTCCAAGCCGGGGGTTTTCTTTGAGTGTAAATTTCATAAAATATACCTATGCACGCTTACACCCGCAGAAGTATGGTTGTAGTGTCCGTAGCCAACGGGATTTTATTGTTTGGATATGGACTTTCACTTCCGTTTTTTACCATTTACTTAATTACCCGGCAACACTTAACCCCGGCTATGGCGGGGTTGGTGATTGCGCTGGCGGGGTTATCGCGTTGTGTGTCCAGCGCGATTTCGGGCGAGCTGGCGGATGCCTTTGGGCGCAAAACGGTGATGATGTGGGGGTTATTTTCCCAAATTTTGGCGATGGTTGCCTTGGGGCTTTGTATAGAATTAAACGCGCAAGCGGGATGGATACTGGTAACTTATTTTTTGACTACCTTTTTAGGGGCGTTCTTCCGCCCAGCTGCCAACGCTTGGGTAACTGATAACACGACCGGCAAAAACCGGGTGGAAGCCTTTGGAATTATCCGTATTGGGCTTAACATCGGTTGGGCACTGGGCCCGGCAGTGGGTGGGTTTTTGGTGCGCTATTCTTACAGTATGGCTTTCTTTTTTACTGCCATTTTGTACGGGGTTACTATTTTGTATGTTTCGCGCCTGGTGCACGACCGTAAACGCACGGTTAAAACGTCGCGCAAACCCAGTTTTGTGTCCACCGTACTTTCTTTAAAGGATACACGCCTGGCGAAAATTTGTTTGTATGTGGTGATGATTACGGCCGTCAACTCACAGTTGGTGGTGGGGCTTTCGCTACATTGTAAGCAATACTTGCACATGCCGGAGTATTACATTGGTTGGTTTTTTACCATTAACGGGTTGGTGGTGATACTGCTTCAATACTGGGCTACTAAATGGATGAGCCATATCCGCTTATCCAGCGCGATGTTGGTGGGGTGTTTACTCTATGCGGTGGGGTTTGGTTCGGTGGGGTTTTTTGATTCGTTTTATTTAATCGGCCTGAAGTCGGAGGCCAAGCGGTCTTAGGAAG
>JAZLAA010000111.1:0-8499 GCA_045612945.1 Elusimicrobiaceae bacterium | reverse complement strand
TCCTACGTCGTTCATTAGCTCACGCAAGGTAATAAAGTGCCCCGCCCGTTTAGACATTTTTACCTGCTGGCCGTGTTCGGTCAGGTGCACTAGTTGGTGGATAATCGGCACGAATGTTTTTTCTTCATGCCCCAAAGCGTGTACGGCGGCTTTCATGCGCGGCACGTAGCCGTGGTGGTCCGCCCCTAAAATGTCTATCAGCGTGGTGTAGCCGCGGTCATACTTGCTTTTGTGGTAGGCAATATCGGCCATAAAGTACGTTGGGCGGCCGTCTTTACGCACCAGCACGCGGTCTTTATCGTCTTGGGCTTCTTGGTCTTGGGTAGAGCCGAACCAGACGGCCCCTTCTTTTTCGTAAGTGCAACCTTTTTCAGTTAAAAAGGCCACTGCTTTGCGGGGGGCATCTTCTTTATGCAGGTCCGACTCGCGGAACCAGCGCGTAAACTCTACGTGGAAATCTTTCATGTCTTGCTGTTGCGTTTTAAGCAGTTCTTCCATGGCCCAACGCCCGTATTGGTCCTCGGGTAAATCGGCCGGAATTTTTTTGGCCAGTTCCACTAAGTAAGAGCCGTGGTAGCCGTTTTCGGGCGGTTCTTTGCCTTCCTTGCGGGCTTTTAAGCTAACGGCCAACAGTTCGGCCTGGTTGCCGGCGTCGTTGACGTAGTATTCACTGTCGCACGAGTAGCCCAGCGCGCGATGGATTTTAACTAAACTGTCCCCCAAGCTGGCCCCGCGGCCGCTGGCCACGTGTAAAGGGCCGGTGGGATTGGCAGATACAAATTCAATGAGGATTTTTTGTTTGTTTTGCTCGTTAGCAAGCTCTTTAATGCGCCGGTCGGCGGCGGTATCTATAATAAATTTATCTTCTAAGGTCAGGTTGATAAACCCGGGGGGAACCGCTTGTGCACCGGCAATACCGGTTACTTCGCTAAGCACTTTACACGCTTCTTGGGCAATAGCCAAGGGGTTTTTGTGCAATTCTTTGGCGGCAGCCATGGCCCATACCAAAGAGATATCTGCCCCGGTGTGGGCAGGTGCGGGGGCAAAATCCACGCGGGGAAGCGTGTGCCCTTTAAAATAGTCTGCATTTGCAAGTTTGAGTGCAATTTCTCGTTTTAGTTTTTCAAGCATGATTATTTGTTACGGGTAGTTGGGGTGGTTTTAGAAGTGGTTTTGCGGGCAGCCGGTTTTTTGGCGGTGGCTTTTTTAACGGTCTTTTTGGAAGCCGCTTTTTTGGCTGTTTTCTTAGTAACCGTTTTTTTAGCAACGCCTTTTTTAGGGGTCGTTTTCTTAGTTGCCGCTTTTTTGGCTGTTTTTTTAATCGCGGGTTTGGTAAAGTCCACTTCTGTACCAAAGCTAAAAATTTTATCCAGGCTGTAGTAGTCGCGCGCGGTTTGGGTCATAATGTGTACCAAAAAACCGCCGTAATCGCTCACACGCCATTCAAAGCTGCCGGCACCGTCGCGGTTGGACTTATAGTAGCCCAGTTCTTTTAATTTTTTGCTGATTTCTTCTTCCACCGCTTCCAGGTGGGGTTTAGAGGTGGCGGTCATGATGAGGATATAATCACACAAAGACGACGCTCCGCCTAAATCAAGTACTTTAATTTGTTCGGCTTTCTTTTCATCCGCTAAGCGTGCGGCATAACAGACCAGTTCTTTTGTATTCATAATTTCTCTTTTAGTGCTACCCAGTTAGTCTAGCATTTTTTGGCGGGGAACTAAAGGGGCATTTTAAAATCTTTACCCAGCACAATGCGGCTGTCGTAGATGTCGCCGGTGGGGGGTTCGGAGCGGATTTCGTTGCTAATGCCGATAGCCCGGCTGACTTGGGTGACCTGCACCAGCTTGCCGCTGGAATCTGCAATAAATGAGGTTTCTTCTTGCGTGGGGTAGTTGCCCGTGTCGTACACGTCCACTTGCAACAGGCCTTTGGCGTGCTGTTCGCGCAGGTATTGCTTGAGCGATTCGGCCAGCCCCCGTTTACCCGAAGCATTTAGGATAATCACTTTAAGCGGGGTATTTTCGGGCAGGGCCGCTGGCAACGGTAACTCCGTAGCGGCTTTTTTGTTGGCTTTTTTCTTTTTAGAAGTTTGCGGCTGTTCAATGGCAAAATCGGTGCGGGTGAGTTCCATGAGTTCTAACGACAGTACAAAAAATTCCGCCGGGTTGATGTTCGTACGTTTTTGCACCCAGGCGTTGGCATAGGCGTTTAAGTAGCGGCCGATTTGGGCGGGCTTGTCTCGCCAATCCGGCTGGGTAGCGGGGTAGGTGGCGGGTTTAGACCAAGGGGTTAAGCCCTCCCACAAGTTTTGTAAATAGGTGGTTTGATCCGGGTCTTTTGGGATAAAAAAACGGTCATAGTTGCCGTCAAAGCAGGTTTCTTTTTGGGCCGGCTTGCAAGGGGACAGCGTAACGAGGGTTTTGCGTTTGGCGGGCGTGTAGGTAAATAGCATAGCGGGCTGGGTAAAAATGGCCAGGCGTATCGGGGTTTCCGGCCGGGCAGCCAGCGCGCGCACCACCGTAGAAGTGTGGTGTATCCAAAAACATCCGCCCACCGCCAACAAAAGTAGCCCCAAGAGCCCGCGCCCGATTATTTTTCTTGCTTGATAAGATGGTTCCATAAATCAATCCCCAGCGGGCAGAGCCATTTTTGTGAATCAATGGTAAATAATAATTTGCGGTTGGCGGCATAGAGCAGGGCTTTGTCTAAATCTTGCAGTGCCAGTGTGCGGATGACAAAGGCATCTTTATACTTACGGTCTTTAGAAGAAATATCCGCCACAAACAACATTTTGGAGAGGGTGCTCATACTTAGGCTGCCCAGGGTATGTTCGGCAATGGCGTCCAGGATGTCTTTATCGTGTACGGCAAACAGGTTTTTTGCCAGCCAGCGTGAAACATAACTGTGTAAGAGCTGGGGCTCCAGGCGGCAGATGTCATCAAAAAAGGGAACTTTAATTTTATGTTCTTTGCAAAAACGGATGAGCTCCTCGGCACTCATGCCTTTGCCGGCGTCGTGCAAGATGCCTGCTTTGACGCCCGACTCTACGTTAATGGCGTAAATATCACTAAACGCAGCGGCCATTTCGGCTACGTTTTTGGAGTGCAAATAGCGCTTGGGTTTAAGGTGGGCTTGAAGCCAATCGTGCACGTCCAATCCGTAGAGTTTATTTTTGCGAATGGTGGGGGCAATGGAGGCCGGCACGGTATCGGGGATATCGCCACAGGCCAAAATATGGGCCCGCACCCGGCTGGAAGAAAGCTTGGGGAAAAACCCCGGTAAAAAAATGTGCGGGAAGGTGGCGGGGTTTTCGTCGTAGCCTTTGCGTTTGCCCGCTACCACTACGGCGTTTTCAAAAATATAAGAAGGGTTTTTCCAGTTATGCAAATCGTTGAGGCAGTCCGTCCCCACCAAAAGGTAGATTTCGGGGTTGTTGTAGCGCTTTTTAAGGTACTGCACCAACTGGTAGGTATAGGTTTTGCCGCCTTGTTTAAGTTCGTAATCATCAAAAATAATGTTTTTGCCGGCCCCTTTAAACGCTTGTTTAAGCATGGTCATGCGCAAGCGAAACGGCGTGGGGGATTTGGCTTTAAACGGCGAATGATACGCCGGCACAATATGGGCCACATCCGGCGCAACCGCTTTCATTGCCCGGCGAAACAACGCCACATGCCCTTTGTGAACGGGGTCAAAACTGCCCCCAAAAACCAAAACTTTCATACGTTACTATTATACCAGTTCTAGCAATTTTTTGGCTAATTCCAGACCGTCTAAGAGTGATTTTTCCATAAAACTATACTCCCACCGCCCGTAACGCCCCGCGCAGTAGCAGTGCAAATCTTCCAGTTGGCTTAAAATCCGGGGCAGCACTTGGGCACGGGCCTTGTCAAAAATAACATAGGCGTGGGGAATAACTTGCGTGTGCGAGAAGATCCGCCGGTCTTTGGGGGTTACCAACCCGTATTGGCACAGCGCTTGCCAAATGGTAGCTTCCAGCCCGGGGGTTAGGGTGATGGCGCCGGGTAGTTCAATGTAAAAAAGGGAGGTGCCTTGCGGTGCGTTGGCGGGGGAAAACCCGCTTTGCAGACCCACCCGGTAAAAAGGGGCAGACGCATCCGGAAAGTAAATCCAGCTAAACGGGGGGACGGGGCGGGCAATAGCCAGGTGGTAAACGGTAACGGCTTGGGCACGCAGTACGCGCGCTTGTTGTTTGATGGCTTCTTGCCCTTGCAACATGGCTACCAGTTGCGGCAGGGGAATGGTGCTGACCAGGTGGTCAAACGAAAGGGTTTCGCGGTGATTTAACTGGGCTGTTTTACGTGCTAAATCCAGCGCGGTAAGAGCCGTTTGGGGGTAGAAGTGTTTAATTTGACCGGCCAGCGCGTTTACAAGCGCACCGCATCCGCCGGTGTGCGGATAATAGAAATGGGCATTATATCCTTGCGCTTTAGCCAGCGGGCCTTGGGCGCTTTGGCGGATTTCCCGGCGGTTGGGCGCGGGGATGAACGGGCCGCACCACTCACAGGTAAGGGTGCGTAAGTCTTGCCCCCATAATTTTTGGTTATAGGGGCGGAAAAAGGTTTCATAGAGCCCGCTACCAAACGGGGCTAAACACCACTGTTCAAACGAGGCGGGCTTAGCCGTAGCGGCCGCTTGGGGCAACGTGTCTAAACAGTGTGCTTGCCAACGCGGGGGCAGGGCCCACAGATTGGTTTGAAACGGATACGGCACACGTAGCCCCTGTGTATAAATGAACGCGTGGCGTGGGTGTTTATAAACGCGGTTTGCTAAGAGCTGGGTAAGCAGTTGTTGCCCGGTGGGCGTGTGCAGATGTAAGAGGTGGCCCCCAAAATCCAGCGTATATCCTTGCACGCAGGTGCTGGCACACAAACCGCCCGGGCGGGGTTGGGCTTCCACTACCCGGTAATCGCTGTGTCCGCGTTGCTCCAGACCGTAGGCGGTGGCCAGCCCGGTCAGTCCGCCCCCTACAATTAGCGTGTGCACGTGCTGGTTTTTTGCAGTAGCCATACCACAAGCCCTCCTGCCAGTGCCACACTAAGCACGTAAAATTCCCACACGTGTGGGATGAGCCCTTGGGCCAACGCATAGGCGGCCGCGTTGCCTACTAGCGCTGCCCCTGCGTACAAAAAGAGGATGGTTTTAGTGGCCAAATGCCAACGCTCCCGTAAGCGCAGGGCCAAGTGGTCATTACTGCCGCGTAGGGGGTTTTTGCCTTGCAGTACCCGGGCTAAAAAAACAAAGGCCGTGTCAAACCACACTACGGCGGTTAAAAAGACAGGAGCCCCCAGCCCGTAAGGAGTGCGTAGCGAGTATTGGGCCCCCATGGAAAGGGCGGCAATCATAAACCCTAAAAATGTGGCGCCGCTATCGCCCAAGAAAATTTTAGGTTGGCCTTGGTTGCAGGGCCAAAAGCTCAAACAGGCCCCTAATAACGCCAGTGCCGCAAAATTGACGTACCAAAATTCGCCCGGTAGCGCAATCCACACCAAGCCGGCGGTACACAGCACTGCTTGGCTCACGCACAGGCCGTCCATAATATCAAGTAAATTAAACGCATTGATTAGCCCCACCAGCCACCAAAACGAAAGCAGGTAATTGGCCCACGCGTGGGTAAAAATGTCTATGTGCACGCCGTAATACATCAAGGTTGCGGCGGCCAGTGCCTGTACAGCTAAACGCAGGGTAACGGGCAGGCCTTTGGGTTTGTGCAAGTCGTCCAAGAGGCCGAGGACAAAAATAAGGGTTCCCGCAATAAAAATACCCCGTAAACGGTGCAAGGTGCCGGTGGGAAAATTAGAGAAAACCCGTAGTAACAGTAAACTAACCAAGGTGCCGGTAAAAACCGCCAGTCCCCCAACTAACGGCACCGGGTGCGTGTGAGTTTTCAGGCCGCCGGGCCGGTCCGTCAAATATTTTCCCAGCGTGCGGCAAAACAGCGGCAACAGGGTAGCGGTTATAAACCCGGCTACAGCCAACACACACAGGTATAGGACAGATAGCTTCATAAACAGTATAATATGCAAAGGGGGATTTTATGTTCAAACAAATTGTAACATTTTCTGCCGTATTTTTGCTGGGGGCGTGTGCTTCGATACAAGGGAACCGGACCGAGCCGGAGTACTCCAAACACCAACCGGTAGATTTTTTTGCGTCCGGCAATACGCAAGCCGCTTTTAAAGTAACCGGCCGCTTGGATAATATGCAACTGGAAGGAGTGTTGCAAGCTAAAAAAATAGGCACACAAGACGTAGAAGTAAATTTATTTACGGCCGGGTTTTACCGGGTATTGCAAGCGGTAGTTAGCCCGGAAGGGATTGCGTACCGTTACTTGTTTCAAGAGGCCGATACCGCCCTGGTGCGTGCGCGCATTACGCAGTGCTTGGATTTACTGTTTTTAGTGCCCGATTCCACCGCCGCTGTGCATACCAAAAAAGGCGAAACCACCCTTACCTATAAAGGCCCCCGCGCCAAAATGGTGTTTGTATATCCGGCGGGCCAAAACTATCCCGCTTCGGCCCGTACCATTACCACGCTAAACCGTGCGGATTTGGTGTACGCGGATTATATGCCCATTTCAGCCGATGCCTCCCTTTTGGTGCCGCATGAATTGGTATATCAAGACGGCAACATTACACTGGATTTAAATTTAATTAGCTTGAAATAACAAGTGGATAATTGCCAATCATACCGCCCCCGGCTTAACGTCGGGGGCGGTGTGTTGGGTACAAAAATCAAGAATGTATTGATTTTAACAATGCTTCGGCGCGGGCCAAGTCTTGCGGGGTGTCAATATCCAGCTCGTGCCCGGAGGGTAACACGAGTGCGCTTTGCGGGGCGTTTAGCACGCAATTCGGTTTTAAATAGCTGCGTTTATACACATAAATGGCTCCGTTAACTTGGTACAGTTGGGGGGCCTGCTGGCGGGGTAAATCGGCTAAATTTTGGGCCAAAGGGGTGGTGTAGAGGGAACCGTTTTTTTCTTTGCCCAGCATGAGTAGCCCCGGGCGAAGCGGTAGCGCAGTTACGGTGGCTAAGGTGTCTGTGTGGTCGGCTAAAATTTGGGCAAAGGCCTGATCTATATCCTGCGCGTTACGCAACGGAGAAGTGGGTTGTAAAAGCATGACATAATCATACGTTTGGCCGTGTTGTTCCAGCACAGAAAGGGTGTGTAAAATAGTGTCTAGCACCGGGGACGTATCGCCTGCCAGTTCGGCCGGGCGTTGTAAAACACTTACGCCGGCTTGCGTGGCCAGTTGGGCAATTTGCGGGTCATCGGTGGAGCAAACCACGCTACTTAACCGGTGGCTGGCCAGGGCCGCTTGCAAGGTCCAGGCAATGAGCGGCCGGCCTGCACACAGCGCGCGGTTTTTGTGGGGGATTCCCTTAGAGCCGCCCCGTGCCGGAATGAGTGCCAGGCAGGTGTTATTCATTAAAATCCTCTAGCGAAACAATTTTATCGTCTGTAATAAGGCCCATTTCTTTTAACACGGGAACATAGGGGTCTTCGCCGCGGCGCTGGATAAACAGCAAGAGGTGATCGGCCGGTACCGCGTAAAATAAAGACGAGCTGTACCCAAGTACTTTATCGGGCATATAGCCCGTTAAAAACAGCAGTTCCACCGGAGTGGACTTGGGCAGTGCGTGCACGTGGGGCAAGTCGCGTTTCATGGTGTCTTTGATAAACGTACCTTGGGTAATCCACGGGTGTTCTTTGTAAAACCATTCGTAATCCTGCGGGTTTTTTAAGAACCGGGTAGTGCCGGACATTATTTTTTTAAGCACGTTGATTTGTTTGGTGTTTAAATCCGGCGAGTCAAACAAAAACCCCATGGTATATAAGGCAACCGGTTTGCCAGAATGGAAGGGTGTTAAATCCTGCTCGTTAATGTTACCCAGGCGCAGTAAATCGTGCTTGTTTTGTTCGGTTAACCCGGCCGCAATTTGTTTAAAATCCACTTGCTCAATGTGAAGCGTTTTTAGAACCTCGGTAATTTGTGGGTTGGGGGTGGCACGCTCCGGAAAAGCAAAGTGAAACACCGCCGGATATACCGGGGCCAGCGAATAGGCGTAGTTGATTCCCCAGAAAGCGGGTGTTTTGGTACGGCTTAGCAAGGTGTCAGCATATTCTTTGGGGGCTACTTGCCCGGCCAGCGTGAAGGCGGACGCCGCGAAAGATTCCTCATAAAAATGTAGTTGGTCAATGCGTTCTTTGGGTATTTCGCGCAAGATGGCCCACACCAACGCATTTTGGTCTTTATTAAGGTGTATGACGAGCCGAGCGTTGGGGTAAGTGTCTATAAAGCGGCGCAGTGCGTGGGAGAGCTGGTCCATGCGTTTTTGCAACTTGGCTTTCGGTTTGGCATTAAAAAATTGAGCGTTTTTTAACAGGGGGTCCTTCAAATTAAGTTTGTCAATCCGTTGCCAGGAAATAAATTTGGGGGTTTCTACATCTTGTTTAACTAAGTCCACCATTTG
>JAZLAA010000110.1:0-11190 GCA_045612945.1 Elusimicrobiaceae bacterium | reverse complement strand
AGAGGTTTACACGCTTGATGAATTTCAGCAATAACAGCTTGTAAAGACGGTTTTTCATTTAAACACGGCAGAACAATACTTAATTTAGGGGAAGTGGACATAAAAACTCTACTTTAAAAAGATTTACCTATTTAGTATATGTTTTCCGTCTAAAAATCGCAAGGTTTTTGTAAAAAGGCCCCGAGTATTTAAAATACCCGGGGCCTAAAAACCGAGGGGGCTACTCTACGAAACAATGACCCACCAAATCGCCATCTGTTTCTCCTCGGGTTGCACCGCCACCGCTTGTGCAACCTACTCCAGGGTTGGTAAACCCGATTTTAGTACAATAATCACCCAAGCTGCTACAAAGTCTTTTTCCGTCTATCACACTAAGAAAAGAGCCGTTTTTTTCTGCCACTCCCACTCCCGCAGCAACAGAATACAAAAAATTATCATGTTCCACCGTAACATCCAGTTGGGATAAGGGATACCCTACATCTTTAGTGCCCATTTCCAAGTTTTTGGCGGCTAAAGCTTTTTCAATAGCTTCTAATTTTGTCCAAGCTTGTGTGGCACGGCTTTTTTCCACCGCTTTTTGGTACTGCGGCACGGCCACGGCCGCTAAAATACCTACAATTAACACTACTACCAACAGTTCAATGAGGGTAAACCCTCTGTGTTTACAATTCATATTCTTTTCCTTATGTTTTATCTTGTTATGTACCGGGCCCGGCGCAAAAACCAATAAAAACGGCTGTCGTACCGGGCTCCGCAAAGATGCCTCAATATAACAGCCGTAGCTTTCCGCTTTCACAAATGCAAAAGCGGAAAACATTCGGCACAACCGGGGTGTACATCCCCAGTTGCGCCTACTATCGGCTATTTTTGACTTTGCGGAAGCCTCTTAAAGAAGCTATCCCGTATGCTTACCATACGGCTCAAAAATAGATTAAATTGTATCGTTTCACGCGCCTGGCGCGGGTTGCCTCCTTACTACCAAAAATTTAAAACTATTCTTCTTCAGCCTCTTCGGCACGCTCCGTGCGTTTACGCAAGAGGTGCGACAAAATTTTCTTTCTAAGCCGCAACGATTTGGGGGTAATTTCCACCAGCTCATCCGGCGCAATATATTCTACCGCTTGTTCCAAACTCATCTGCCGCGGCGGGGTCAATACGTAAGACTCATCACTGGCTTTACTGCGCATATTGCTTAAGTGTTTGGCTTTACAAGGGTTTACCACCAAGTCATTGGAACGGGAGTTTTGCCCTACAATTTGCCCGGCGTATACCTTTTCACCGGGGCCTAAAAACAACTCTCCGTTATTTTCCAGTGCGTAGAGTGCATAGGGAGTGGTCTCACCGTCTTCCTTAGCAATAAGTACCCCGTTATGGCGCAAATCCGGCAAATCTGCCTTGGGGTAATATCCTTTAAAACTGTGGTGCATAATCCCCGTACCGCGGGTGCTGGTTAGTAGCTCATTTTTAAATCCAATAAGCGCGCGCGACGGGATTAAATACTCCAGGCGCAGGCGGTCCTCGCCTTCCGTAACCATATTTTCAAGCTGCGCGGCACGCGTACCCAAAATGGTAAACACCGCACCCTGATATTCGGACTTAATATCCAAAATCAAAGACTCCATGGGTTCTAACAACTGTCCGTTTTCTTCTTTGTAAATCACTTCCGGCGAAGATACCGCCAGCTCAAATCCTTCGCGGCGCATATTTTCAATCAGAATCGTTAAGTGCAACTCGCCACGTCCATATACTTTAAATTTGCCCTCGCCCTCTAGTTGTTCCACTTTTAAACCGACGTTGGTTTGTGCTTCTTTTTCCAAGCGGTTCTTCAAATGGCGGCTCGTGACAAATTTCCCCTCACGCCCGGAAAAAGGGCTGTCGTTTACCAAAAAATCCATAGACATCGTGGGCGCGTCAATGGTTAAAGGCGGCAAAGGTTTTAGGGCATCCGGGCGGCAAATCGTATCCCCCACGTCCACCCCTTCCAGGCCGGCAATTGACACAATATCTCCGGCAGTAGCTTTTTCCACTTCTACCTTGCCCAACCCCAAAAAGCGTTCAATTTTGGCGGCTTTAGCGTTCGTGGTGGTACCATCCGGATGAATCAATGCCACGGTTTGGCCTTTCGTGATGTTGCCCGCCAAAATGCGGCCAATGCCCACGTGGCCCAAAAAGTTGTTATAGTCCAGCATGGTTACTTGCATTTGCAAGGGCGCATCCGGCTCTGCCTGCGGGGCCGGCACGTGCGATAATACCGTATCTAAAATAGGTGCAATATCCTTGCCGGGCTCTTCCATTTTCAGGCTCGCCCAACCCGCGCGGCCGGAAGCGTAAATAATCGGGAAATCCAACTGTTCGTCCGTGGCCCCCAATTCCATAAATAAATTAAATACTTCGTCCACTACTTCGCTGGGGCGGATATGTTCGCGGTCCATTTTGTTAATTACCACAATGGGCTTTAAACCCAACGCCAACGCTTTACGCAGTACAAAACGCGTTTGCGGCATGGGACCCTCTACCGCATCCACCATTAAAATGGCACCATCCACCATTTTTAAAACACGTTCTACTTCACTGCCAAAATCCGCGTGACCGGGGGTATCTACAATGTTAATGGTGTGGCCTTTGTAACCGATAGAAGTACACTTGGCTAAAATAGTAATGCCGCGTTCGCGCTCTAGGGGATTGGAATCTAACACCGTATCTTGCGCTTGGTCTTCTTTTACTTTAAATTCTCCGGCAAATTTTAAGAGGGAATCTACCACAGTGGTCTTACCGTGGTCCACGTGGGCAATAATAGCCACGTTGCGTACATCTTGGCGGGTATGGTTCATACAATTATATTCCTAAACATAAAGATAATATATATTTTACCAAATTATAACGGCCGGTGCATTTAGCACCGGCCGGGTTGGTTTACGCAAAGCTATCACTCCATACCGGTTAAATACGGTAATGCCTGTATTGGATCTATGTCCAAATTATTCCAAGTCCACATCAATTCTTCTATTTGTTTATCATACGAAAGCGATAAAAACGGTATGGTTACTCCGGGAGTTTCCTGGAAAAATAATTGCTTGGAAGGTTGCCTGTCAAACAGCGTCCAATAAGCAAAAGAATCTTCTTCCGTACAATAAGACGACAACGGCCTGCCGGTTTGCCGTACCCAGCGGGCAGTTTCTTCCTTATAGTACGTAGGCAAATTCTCTTTTTCAACAACGGGCAGGCCCGGCGTAGTAAATAGAAGGGCTTGTTTTTCCCGGTGGGACAACACCCCAAATACCTCGGGGATCCGGTCTCCAAAGTAGGCGGCACGGTAAGGAGCTAACGCATACTCAAAGGGGTGGTTTTGCACCCAGCGCAGTTGGTTTTGCTTAAATTCGTCCAACGTCCACGCCGGAATCTGCACACTCCCATCCGGAGCAAATACCGCAATCCCCGCCGAGGTATCACTTGCTCGGCGCAACGCATTAAACACGTGGTAGCGTTCTTCCAACTGTGCTAATCCTTCCAACTGCGCAAAGGGGTTGTTTTGCATGGGCACCTTAGAGGCAGCCAATGCAAACGAAAAATCTTCCCACAAACGGATTTCTTGAGGAGTTGCTTTATCTAACAACTCCGGGTGGTCATACGCCGGGAAAGTTCCCCGCTGGCGCAAATAATCCTGCACAGCCGGCACCAACTGCTTCATATCCTTTTGGGCAGCACGATAACGAATCATCCCCCGTTGGGCCTCTAACTCCTGTGCAGTGGGGTTACTAATAGCCAGCGTACGCCTAACGTAGGCCAACGCCTCGCGGGCTTGCGGGCCGGCTGTTAGCGTGGGCCACTGCCACTGGTGTTTCAATAAATAATCTATGAAAAAGTGATCCTGTTGTCTCACGACGCTACCAGGCAGTACCAACGGATGAGCATATAACTTACCCCCCATTGTTTGCTGACGGGCGGCCTCTTCCAATCCACTGAGCAAAGCCTGCTCAAACAAATTCGTACTTGAAACCAATTGTTCCGCCCGCACCAACGGAGGCCGAAAAGCACTTCGTACTAAAATAGGTTTCTTAGGAATACGTTTCAAATTTTTTATCACTTGTTGTTGGGCGAATCCAAAAGATATCGCCGTACATAAACCAATTACTACTGCGATACATTTTCTAAACATACTTCTTTACAGTCTCCTTGGGGTTTGGGTTGCAGCAGATATAATCCGCACACAACGGGGGGATGACCTTTTAACTCTTTTTGCCGGGCCACATATTCCTCCACTTCTTTGAGGGTAGAAAAAAGCGGTTTACCCGGCGCGCTGGCAAATAAAACACGGCCGGTTCCTTCATCGTACAAAATATAATATCCCTTATTCCACGCCGTCCAAATATTCAAAGCTTCTTCCACTTCTTTAGCGGAATACGCCTCACTTGCGTTGAGGTGGTATATCGTCCACGAATGTCCGTTTAAGGAAATACTAATCGTTTTAGGTGTTTTTCTTCCATCCACTTGCAAAATAATCCCTTGCGTGGTACGGCGGTCGGTAATAGTGGGGTCCTTTTTCCAGTCATTTAAATAGGCATCTTGTCCTTGATATATCTCATCAGGCTGGGCACGCTCTTGCAGTATCTTTGCCCAAGCATTACCTTTACTGTGGTTGTATGAGATAAAACCCACCTGCTCTACATCCAAGAGCAATGTATCTTTAGAACGCTGATCATTGCCCGCAATACGAATAACAAAAAAACCGGATTCCAGCTCCTTAGCTTGCGTCAAGGCCTGTTTAAAAGCCTTCTGCGCTTGTACAGGGTACTCTACGGGTGAGTCGGCTAACGCCATCACTTCATTAAACGTGGATACAAAGTGGCCGGAAAACTGTTCACTCTCTCCGTAAGCGGCCTCCAAAATTACCTCAAAAATTCCCCCGGTTGACTTCGTACGGGCCATAAAATGCCGCCAAGCTTGTGGAAAATTTGGATAAAACCCGACAAACCGTTGTGGGGGTAAGGTGACCGGTTTTACAATCTGTTGCGCTACCGCGCGGCTAAGCGTGCTTCCCAAAAAGTAGGTGTGGTTAAGCACCCGGTCAAAGCGCATGTGGTCTATTGAACCAATAAACGAGTTATCCCTTCCTCTCAAAATTTCCACTCCTACTTGCTCCTGCGGCCTTACACAAGAAAGCCCTCCTATACGGACGGCTTTTTCCCACGGGATATGCCGGCTGGACACCTTAGAAACATCTTTTGCAACTACTTTTAAAGCACCAGCCTGCGCCCATATCGGCTGGCTACACAACACCACGCCGCACAGTATAGTTAATTGCTTGAAAACGGACATAAAAACTCCTCACTAAAATATCCCACTCTTGTTATACTATAACAAATCCGTTTTTCTCCACAAGAGACAAAGGGCCCATTTTTAAAATAGGCCCCTAAAAGTGGTATAATACCAGCATATTACAGGGGAGGTGTTTTACAGGCCATCCGGCAAAACGAAACAATTTTTACTGTTTTTGGGAACGCACTTTTATGTGCGGGCTGCTTTAGCGTGTGCTAAGGCCGCCACCAGCTCAGGAACAGTCGTACTAGGCACTAAATCACAGGAAGTCATGAGCCTGTGTTTTAGTGCTCAATGCTTGTCGCCGCAAGGGGCAAGCTACGGCTGTTATAATTGGGTAGCTGGTGGCGCTCAAGAATAAGAGCCGTTTTTGTTGGCCGCTTCTTGAGCTAAATATAATGAAAGAGGAAAATTATGAAACTTACCACCAGAGGTTTCACCTTAATTGAGTTGTTAGTAGTAGTGCTGATTATTGGTATTTTGGCCGCGGTAGCCCTGCCACAATACCAAAAAGCAGTTATTAAAAGCCGCCTAAGCGAAGTGTGGACGACGCTGGACGCCATTAACAAAGCCCTGGCTGCCAAAAACTTAGAAATGGGCACCCACAATGCCGGGTACTCGTTTGATGAGTTGGATGTTTCGTTTGTAGACAAAAACGGCAACCGGGCTACCGGGTATTGGTTCCGGGGGAAGGGGAAGGATGTTTTGTATCAGATTGGTCAAGATTCCTCCGGTATTGTAAGTGCTGTGGCAGAAGTAACAGAAAGAGTGGGCGGAAAACTCGTCAACGCAAAACTTTCCATCGCTAACGGGAAAAAATACTGCTATGAAGCAGAACCCGATTCTTGCGGTATGGTCGGTCTTACAACGGCTACCACGGGATGTATAACCGCCGGTTATGCTCAGTGGGATGATAGTGCAAGCTGTTTTGTAGAATAACAGGGTGCACAAAACCGGGAGCAAAATTAGCTCCCGGTTACACCTCAGCATAGCCAGTTTATTTTACCAGTTTACTCAAATTGCGCCCGCTGGGCTGTTGATAGGCGTACAAGCCAAACTCCGGCAAAACCGAGAATAAGTGGTCAAAAATATCCGCTTGCAATGCCTCGTATTGCGTCCACACAGTGGTATTTAAGAAACAATACACCTCTAAAGGGATCCCCTGCGCGTTGGGCGGCAGTTGGCGCACCATTAAGGTAAAGCCCGGGTCTGCCTGCGTAACAAACGGGCGGGATTTTAGGTATTCTTCGGCATAGTGTCTAAAGGTGCCCAAGTTCGTCAAATGGCGGCCGTTAATAAGGTTTTCATGCACGTTATGTTTTTCATTATACTGTGCAATTTCTTTTTCTTTACCTTCCAAATAGTCTTTTAACAGCTCAATTTTGGATAAACGCGCCAGCATCTCTTTATCCAAAAATTTAACCGTATCTACGTCAATTAAAATACTGCGTTGCACCCGCCGGGCTTTAGCCTGGTACATACCGCTCCAGTTTTTAAAAGGTTTGGAAATCAAATCATAAGTAGGCACGCTGACAATGGTCATATCAAAATTCTGCACCCGCACACTGGTTAAGGAAATATCCAAAATGTT
This sequence comes from Elusimicrobiaceae bacterium, assembly GCA_045612945.1. Taxonomy (GTDB): domain Bacteria; phylum Elusimicrobiota; class Elusimicrobia; order Elusimicrobiales; family Elusimicrobiaceae; genus Avelusimicrobium. The sequence goes on along the minus strand of JAZLAA010000110.1, from coordinate 4,283 downwards.
TCCGTCTGCCCCGGCCGAATCCACCGTAATCCAGTCGCCAATTTTAATCAGGTTATTCATGGTTAGCTGGATACTGGCGGCAAAGCCCAAAATAGGGTCTTTAAAAATGAGTGAAAACACCGCCGCCAACGCGGATAACCCGGTAATAATGTATAAGGGTTTGCGGCCTAATAAAAGCGAAATTAAAAATAAAATTGTTACTAAAAATAAAATAATTTTAAATACCTGCACCAACCCCTTTATAGGCACTTTGGGGTTGCGGCCGTACAGTTTGTCTAACGTGTTTAGAATAGTAAACCCCAAGTAAGACAAACTAAACAATACAAACATGCCGGTTAGTTTTTCCATAAAAGTGGAAATCCAGCTTACTTGTTCCGAAATAAAAATAGGATGGAAGTCAATCGCGGCCATGGCGGCAATCACAATACCCAGCGCAGTAAAAAACTTTTTTTCTGTTAACGCATTAAACCACTTTTCTGCTTTAAAAAATTTAATCATACGCGCCAAGTACTTGTTACAAACCCAAGTAAATACTTTCACTAATAAGACTAGTAACCCCACAAATACAAGGGCGGAAATAACTTGCGCCGTAAGCGTGTGATATTTGGCCGGCAGCCCGGGAATTTGATGCACATAATATAGGATAACTTGCATAAAACACTCCTTATAAAACTTACTATAATTAAAGTGTATGAAAAAATGGGCCCTGCTCGCAACCGCTCTATTCACTGCCGGATGTTACACGCCGCTTAATAATTCGGGTGTCAGCACCACCAAACCTTGGCTGGAAGTACCCGCCAAGCGCGTGGATTTTGACGGCAAACAATATGATTCCTGTGTGCAATTTAAACTACACTTTTGGCCGCCGGAAGTGCAAGAACGCCTGGATTTGCAAAAAGCGTGCATTACGGCGTGCTGTTGGCGTAGCGAAGGGAACGAAATCGTGCTGGATTTCAACCGCGGTTTTGACGAAGAACTGGCCCAAAACGGCCACGCCCGCCAATACACGCCCGGCACCCTTACCCTAAAAGTCAGCCACTCCAATTTTGTAAACACCACCAAAGTGTCCGTTTCCCCGCGCGGAGCCATCAAAAACAGCGGCCTGGTAAAACTTTCTTACCAAGAAATAGAAGACCCTGCCCGCCTGGCCCAACTGGCGCAAGAGCGCACCCGGCAGGAACAACCACCCACGGGGACACTTTCCTCCCCCAAACGTCCAAGCTCCACCCGTCCGGTTTCCACAACCACCCAAGCTAAAGCGTTGCTCCAGCACCAAGCCGGCACACAAATTGACACGTATTTCTACCGTATGAACCAGCTTTACAGTCGCCAGCAAGCGGTGTTTATCCTTTCACCGCGCCTGTTCCGCGCACGCTTGCAGGAAGACGGCACATACCGGGTTACCTGCCACGCCAAAGCCCGTACCGGGGTGGATGAAAACCACCTCCGCGCGCTGGATTTCCCCTGCGGAGTATGGCGGGTGGATTTAACCACCCGAACCGTTTCCCCGGCGGACCCCAAATCTCGCGAAATTTGGCAGTTAAAATAACTCCTTCCCTCATAATTTGCTAAAATAATACTGATAAATCTATTATAGGAGACTTACTTCATGAGTTGTGAAAAATGCACCCCCGAAGTACAAGCCATGTGTTGCGTTTGCAAAGGCGCAAAGCATGAACCGGCCCCTATCCCCGAAGAAGGGAAATGGGTCAAAGCCAAACAAATTACCGATATTAGCGGCCTTACGCACGGCGTAGGTTGGTGCGCTCCCCAACAAGGTGCGTGCAAACTCACCTTAAACGTCAAAAAAGGTGTGATTAAAGAAGCCCTGGTGGAAACGCTGGGTTGCTCCGGCATGACGCACTCGGCCGCCATGGCTGCCGAAATTCTGCCCGGCAAAACGATTTTAGAAGCGTTGAACTCGGACCTCGTGTGCGACGCTATCAACACCGCCATGCGCGAACTTTTCCTGCAAATTGTCTATGGCCGCACACAAAGTGCCTTCTCCGACGACGGTTTACCGATTGGTGCCGGTATGGAAGACTTGGGCAAAGGCCACCGCAGCCAAATTGGTACCATGTACGGCACCGAAGCTAAAGGCGCGCGCTACTTGGAAATGGCCGAAGGGTATGTGCTCAAAATTGGTTTAGATAAAAACAACGAAATCATTGGCTACCAGTTTGTCAATTTAGGCAAAATGATGGACGCTATTAAAAAAGGCGAAGACCCCAAAACCGCTTACGAGAAAAACGTCAGCAAATATGGCCGCTTTGACGAAGCCGTTAAAGTAATTGACCCCCGCAAAGAGTAACCCAAGGAGAATTTTTATGGTAACGTTTGAAGGATACGAAAGAAGAATTGAAAAAATCAATGCCACGTTAAAAGAATACGGCATTAGCTCCTTGGAAGAAGCCAAGGAAATCTGCACCAAAAAAGGGGTAGATGTAGAATCCATTGTAAAAGGCATTCAACCCATCGCGTTTGAAAACGCCGTGTGGGCCTACACCGTAGGGGCCGCTATTGCGTTTAAAGCCGGGGCCAAAACCGCCGCTGACGCCGCCGAAAAAATCGGTATCGGTTTGCAAAGCTTCTGCATCCCGGGCTCAGTGGCCGACCAACGCGCCGTGGGCTTAGGCCACGGAAACTTGGGGGCTATGCTCCTTCGCGAAGAAACCAAGTGTTTTTGCTTCTTAGCCGGGCACGAAAGCTTTGCCGCGGCCGAAGGGGCCATTGGTATTGCCCGCACCGCCAACAAAGTACGCAAAGAACCGTTGCGCGTTATTTTAAACGGGCTTGGTAAAGATGCGGCATACATTATTTCCCGCATTAACGGTTTTACCTCCGTGGAAACCGCTTACGATTACAAAACCGGTAAACTTAACATTGTGAGCGAAAAAGCCTTCTCCAACGGCGACCGCGCCAAAGTAAAATGCTACGGTGCAGATGACGTAAACGAAGGCGTAGCCATTATGCGCCACGAAGGGGTAGATGTTTCCATCACCGGCAACTCCACCAACCCCACGCGCTTCCAGCACCCGGTAGCCGGCACCTATAAAAAATGGGCGACCGAAAACGGCAAGAAATACTTCTCCGTAGCTTCCGGTGGCGGTACCGGCCGCACCTTACACCCGGACAATATGGCCGCCGGCCCTGCCTCTTATGGTATGACCGACACCATGGGCCGCATGCATAGTGACGCCCAATTTGCGGGTTCTTCCTCCGTGCCTGCCCACGTAGAAATGATGGGGCTTATCGGCATGGGTAATAACCCGATGGTAGGCGCATCAGTAGCCGTTGCGGTTGCAATCGCCGAAGCAAAATAAAATAAGTATTTTATTTAAATAAAGAACTCCCTCACGAAAGTGGGGGAGTTTTTTGTTTGCATAATATTATTAAATTTGTTATTATTTATTTGAGCAAGCAAAATATAAGCATGCTTAATACAATTTAAACTGTTTTTGGTGGCTTTATGCCATGCCCGAAAGGGCAACACTCAACCCAAAAATAGCCTAAGATAGCATAAGATTACGGCCTAATTAACCGTGATTTTATGCTGCGTTTATCTCTTTGATAAACAAGGGCTGTTTTCGTGATGTTGAGTGTTCACGAGGCAGCCTTTTGTACAAGGAGATAAAAATGAACAAATATTTTAAACGAAAAAATCTCAAGCAAGGTTTTACTTTACTTGAACTACTTGTAGTCGTTTTGATTATCGGAATTTTAGCCGCAATTGCTCTGCCTCAATATAAGAAAGCAGTTGCAAAAGCGGAACTCGCGCAAGTAATAACTGCCACAAAAACTGTTAAACGTGCTCAAGAAAGATTTTATTTAGCCAATGATATCTATGCTGATGATATAGATAAGTTGGATATCCGTATTGATAGTCCTAATATTATTTGTAAAACTGCAAAAGGCAAGTATGGCTATTATGTTTATTGTCACAATGGTAAATTTTTATTAGATAATATTTTTTCAAGTTATTTGGAATGTGCAGCAAAAACGGATGATGATAAATCAGTTTTATTTAATGTTTGCAAAAATTATATGCAAAGTTCTTTTAGAAATAGTGTTTCTGAACTCTGCTCTAATTGTGATAGTTGCCATATTTTAGGTTTAAAACCATGCTATAAGTGGTCTAGCAGTAAAGCATATAATTTTTAGTTTAAGATGATTTTTGAGTTATATCACGTGCGCAATACCCGGCAAGTATTTTTGAGTAAATTTTAATTTTTACTGCGACGACGAGTACCAAGAAGAACGGGAGCGAAGCGACTCTCGGTACT
>JAZLAA010000109.1:0-1675 GCA_045612945.1 Elusimicrobiaceae bacterium | reverse complement strand
CCAAAAAGGCGGGGTGGGAAAAACTACCACGTCTATTAACTTAGCATACGCACTGGCCTGCTTGAATCAGGAAGTGCTACTCGTGGATTTTGACCCGCAGGGTAATGCCGGTTCGGGCCTAGGTGTCAACATAGCAGAGGGAGAAAAGTCAGTTTACCATTTAATTACAGGGGTAGCTCCTTTTGATCAAGTGGTACGCCAAACCTCTAACGAGTTTTTAGATGTGCTGCCCGCCTGTAAAGATTTGGCAGGAGCTGAAGTAGAACTGGTTAACGAGCGCGGCCGCGAAAATAAACTCAAAGAGGCGTTAGCACCCATTCGCGATATGTACAAATTTATTATTATTGATTGTCCGCCCTCTTTAGGGTTACTAACCTTAAATGCGATGATGGCGGCCGATAGCGTGATTACCCCCGTACAGTGTGAATATTACGCTATGGAAGGGCTTGCGCACTTTATGGGAACTGTCAACAAGATTAAACAATTTCTGCACCCGAAATTGAAAATGGATGGCGGTGTCCTTACAATGTATGATGCTCACCTCAATTTAGCTAAACAAGTGCGAGAGGAAGTTAGCCGGTTTTTTGGCGATAAAATCTATAAGACGCCCATTCCTCGTAACATCCGCTTAGCCGAGGCGCCAAGTTTTGGGCAAGCGATTTTTGACTACGAACCCGCTTGCCGCGGGGCCGAGGCGTATATTAAATTAGCAGTAGAGTTTTTGACCCGCCGTGGAGCTAATATAGACGATTACCGCGACTTTAAATTAGCCGGTGATACGCCCTTAAATTACGATTTTGGAGGATAATATGGCCAGACAAGCACTGGGAAAAGGCTTAGATGCCTTACTGAAACAGACACAGGAAATTTCTAATTTACCGACGGAACAAGCCACGCAAGTTGTGCAAAATTTGCCCGAAATGAGTGTGCAAAAAATTGATGTTAAAAAGATTGTGCCTAACCGTTTTCAGCCCCGTCGTGTCTTTGATGAGGAAAAGTTGCAAGAACTGGCTGCCTCTATTAAAGAGCATGGGCTTACCCAACCGATTGTGGTGGTATATGACGCAAGCTTGGATAAATATGAAATTGTCGTCGGGGAACGGCGCTTTCGGGCCACGCAACTAGCCGGGCTTACCGAAATTGATGCCATTATCCACAAACATTTGGACGACCAAGAGCTGTGTGCATTGGCCTTAATTGAAAATATCCAGCGCGAAGATTTAAACCCCATTGAAACGGCCTTAGGGTACCGCAGTTTGATGCAAAAGTTTTATGTCAAGCAAGTAGATTTGGCTGCATATTGCGGCAAATCCAAGGCGTCCATTTCCAATACGTTGCGGCTTTTGGAGTTAGAGCCCGAAGTACAGCAGGCACTACAAGACGGCACGTTGAGTGAGGGCCATGCGCGGGCACTTTTAATGTTACCGGCGGGGCCATTCCGGGTAGATGTGTTTAACCGGATTGTGCGGATGAAAATGTCCGTACGGCAGACCGAGCAAATGGTAGCCCGCCCCAATGCCGAGGCCGTACGCGCGCGCGAACGGAACGCACACCCCGAGAAATACCAGAGCCCGGATGTGGCGGCGTTTGAGCAGAGTTTACAGGAAGCGTTGGGGACGAAAGTGGAAGTGAAGTTTGGGCGGAACCCGCAGAAGGGGACGTTAGTAATTCACTA
>JAZLAA010000108.1:0-1514 GCA_045612945.1 Elusimicrobiaceae bacterium | reverse complement strand
GCAATTACTTCAGTATCGGTTTCACTCTGGAATTTATGGCCCAACTTGGTTAATTTTTCGCGCAAGGTTAGGTAGTTTTCAATAATTCCGTTATGTACCACTACCAGTTCGCCGGAACAATCCCGGTGCGGGGGGGAATTTTCTTCACTGGGTTTGCCGTGGGTAGCCCAACGTGTATGACCAATTCCCGTAGTTCCTTGCGGGTTTACTTGCAGGGCGGCTTTTTCCAGTTCGGCTACTTTACCCACCGCACGCACGGTAACAATCTCTTTATCTTGCAAAATAGAAATACCGGCTGAATCATACCCGCGGTATTCCAATTTTTTAAGTCCGTCTATAATATAAGGGACACTGTTATTCTTCCCGACGTAACCAATGATGCCGCACATAGTATTCTCCTACAGTAAATTTTTCATTTCTTCTACCGCACAGGGAAGCCCCGTGAATAAAGAACGCGCAATAATGGCAAAACCAATATTCATACAACAAATACCACCAATATCCGCCACAGCCAGTACATTGTGGTAATTGAGACCATGACCGGCGTGTACTTTAAGCCCTAATTCCTGCGCTAAGAAAGCGGCCAAAGCTAACTCTTGCAAGCATTTTTGAGCTTGTTTTCTCGTGGGAGCCTCACTATAGGGAGCTGTACATAATTCCACGATATCCGCCCCCAGTTTAGCAGCTATACGCAAATCAGCCGCCACCGGGTTTACAAATAAACTGACTAAAATATGTTTTTTGTGCAGTTTTTCAATCATTTTTAATAGCCGCTTTTGCACCGCAGGCGTAAAATTGAGTCCCCCGGTAGTCGTAATTTCACCGGGCAATTCGGGCACAAGGCACACAGAGTGCGGCTTATATTTCAAGGCAACAGCCTCTGCAAAATCACTGCACGAACATTCTAAATGAATTTGTTTGGGGAATAGCTTACACAAATCCGCCACATCTTTTAGGTTAATATGGCGTTGGTCTTTGCGCAAATGCACTACCACAAAGTCGGCTCCGGCCGCTAAGGCGATAGCACCTGCGTCCAACGGGTCGGGATAATGGGCCCGGCGCGCCTGACGCAAAGTAGCCACATGGTCAATATTTACACCTAACTTTAAAGTCATTACCGTACCTCCGTTTTTTGTTGGTACAATTCTTCTACTTCTTTAAGTACACGGTCCACCATTTCTTTTTCTTGCCCTTCTACTAAAATACGCAGTTTGGGCTCGGTGCCGCTGTACCGTACCACCACCCGGCCTTTGCCGTGCATGGTTTGCTCAATTTTAGCCACTCCGGGCAAGAATCCATCCAAACTCTCTAGCGGCGGCTTAGCGGATACCGACACGGCTTTTAACTGGCTGGGATATTTTTGCCATTGGTCCAAGAACCAACTGGCAGGCTTACCCGATTTCTTTACAAATTGTAAAAATTGCAAGGAAGATAAAATTCCGTCGCCGGTGTTGGCAAAATCACGGAAAATAATATGGCCAGACGTTTCCCCACCAAGGGAGAGATTTTCCTTT
>JAZLAA010000107.1:0-3727 GCA_045612945.1 Elusimicrobiaceae bacterium | reverse complement strand
AAAACCGTACGAGGGGTTATGCTTAGACAGGCACTTCAAGAAGCCGCTACGTTGGCTCACCAAAATTACAAGCAAGCATTTTCGCTTATGGAGGGCTTTTGGCCACCGGCTATGTTACCTTGCCGTGTCATGGGGTATGTATATCAAAAAAATCTTGCTAAAATAGAAGCACAGGATTTTGTTTTTAATAAAGCGGTTAAATTAACAAAATTTGAAAAATTGCAAATGGTTTTTTATGCATTGTTTAAAACATTGTTTTAGGTTTTTGTGTGTTTGGGGTGTATGCATGGGGGCTAGTGTTTGGGGTTCCTCACAAATACTTTCGGCTTGTTTGGAAGAGGGGAAAAATTTGTACGCGCAACAAAAATTGGCCCAAGCCACTGCCACGTTTGAAAAATGCGTACAGCTGGCCCCGCAGGATGTGGATGCGCAACTTTCTTTGGCGGGGGTGCTGCTTACCCAAGAAAAATTAGACAAAGCGGAACAACATTTCCAAGCCGCTCTCACGCACATGAAACGCACCAGCCCGTATTTGTCCTACACCTATTCTATGCTGGGGGATATTGCACTTAAACGCAAACAACATAAACAAGCATTAGAGATGTATACAAAATCTTTGGAATATAATGCCGCGTATGTAAACTCTTTAATTGGCAAGGCTTTAGTATTAGAAACGCAAGGCAATAAACAAGGAGCGGCGGAAGCGTACCGCTCTGCATTAGCGGTGGAACCCTTAAACATCATTGCCCGGCAACGGCTTATAAGGTTGGAGCCGGATTATTTATCCGACGAAGAAATTTTAATAGCACTTAAACAACGTTATGCCGTCCGCCCGGAAGAAAAGGAACTATCTGAGGCAAACCGGGACTTGTTTTTTAAAATTCACCAGGCCGAACAACGGCGTGGCGTAGAGTATTTGAGAAATAAATATGCTAAAAATACACAAGATTATATTGTTACGCTTAATAAAAATACAGATTTTGCGCGCGACATACTTACCTTAAAGGGTTTTGAGGTGCTAGAGAAGGATATCGGGCAAGATGCCGTAGCTGTTTTTCGCCAGCAGAAAGTCCCCATGCAACAAATTTTTGACTTGCGGGATAAAAAAGGCCAGCTTATTTTTACTAAGCAAAGCACACTTACGGAGTCCGGTTTTCACGTCTATACCCAAGCGTTAGCCGGTAAAAAAGAGTATTTGTTGCCGGGGGAACCGGTACCCTTAAGCCAAGCCGAAATTCAAAAAGCCAACCAACGTGCCGAGATATTGGTACAGAAAGGGTATGCCGAAATTTCCCGCTCAGAGCTGAAAATGTTGGAAACAGAAACCAAATGTTCCGAAGAAACATTGCGTAAACAACTAGGAATATATTGTTTGCCTGTAGCCAAAAAACAATGCCGTTATTTTGTGCGCACGCAAGATAAGCAAGCGTTAAAAACGGTGCCTTACTACTATGTGATGGTAGCGCGTAAAAAACGCCGCCCTCAGTTGGAAGTTCCCAAAAACGAGCTGATTGAATACTACAATTACTACAATTACACTATTTGCCTTTCAGACGGGAACTTGACCCTCCCTCCTGAAGAATAGCCTTTTATTTTCAAATCCGGCCCGCGTTTGTAAACGCGGGGCTTTGTAAATTATTTTTTCTCTTCCCGACTTTTGCGTTTCATTTCCTTCCACACAGCTAAGGCTTCTTCGGCATTTTGAGCTTTTACGTCCCCAAATACGTGTGGGTGGCGGAAATGTAACTTATCATATAGGCCTTGTATTACGTTGTCAATACTAAACAGCCCTTCTTCTTTGGCAATTTGGGCGTGCATCAGCACTTGTAGTAGTACATCTCCCAGCTCTTCTTGCATATTTTCAGGGTCTTTTTTCTCAATAGCGGCAATCAGTTCTTCTGTTTCTTCACGCAAGTTTTTAATGAGACTTTCATGGGTTTGTTTTTTATCCCATGGGCATCCGTTCGGTCCGCGCAAAACAGCAAAGGTTTCCACCAAATCCGCGAAATTATTTTTCATTGTATTTCCCCCGGCAAAAATGTTATACAATTATTATATGAAAAAAATTTTTTACTGGTTATGTAGCGTGTGTTGTATCTTGTTTACGGGGACATCTTTTGCACAGATGACCGTTGTGCGTGTGGACGGGAAAAAGATTTATTTAGATACCTCCTCTTTAACCGTTCCTGCCCAAAAAGGCAATACGTTTAAAGTAATTTTATCGTCTGAACCGCTCACAAACCCTAAAACAGGTAAAAATTTGGGTCAACTGTATCACTACTCCGTTGTTGGAATCATCACGGAAGTACAACCTTTGTACGCGGTGGGCGAGTTGCCCTCCACTGCATCGGTGCATGTGGGGCAAGATGCTGTGTGGGAAAACACGAGTTCCTCCGCCATGCCAGCAGCAGAAGAAAAATTGCCGATTAGTACCCGGGCCAAAACCGTATATACTCCGCTGGAACAGACGGTGGTTAGCCTTACACAAGCAGATGTTACCGCTGCGAACGCCGGCAACATTATTACACTATCCCCCAAACAGGTAACCGTATTTAGTCGTGCCGGGAAAGATACCCTTCGCGAAGAAATGTTTTTTGCATTGCCTTCTGGCAAAAAAGGATTGACGGTTTCGGCGGCTCCAATCAAAGAAGAACGAGTGCAGATTTTTGTAACGGTATTTGCTCCGTCAGATAATGCTATTTCTACGCTTGTTTTAGAAAACCAAAACGGGCAGTTGGTGCTGACGGATACGCTTCCTTATTTTGTCAAAGAGCTTGGTTGTGGGGACACCAAAACGGTGTGGGCTCAACGTCCTTTTGTGTTAGAACACCGCCCCAGCAATGCGCGCACGTTGGAGTTTGTTAAAAACAAATGGCAACTTTCCAAACAAAATTTAAATACCCGCAACAATTGGCTAACCGGGCTTAATATTTATCCGGTGGAAAAGGCGGGAATAGACAATTTGATTACCACCGCTTCCGATGGAGAATTGCGCTTGTTTTTATCTAATGGTAAACAGGCAGTTAGCAAAGACTTATTTGGCTCTACTCCCAACCGAGTATCCTACAAGCAGGAAATTGTAAAATTCTATCCATCTTTGCAAGCCTTTGGGACCCCGGGGGAGGCTACCTTGGCCGCAGTAGAAAATACAACCAAGATGGGGCTTTTGTCGAAAGCATTTGGCCAGTATCACACGGGGAAAATCCATTTTTTAAGTTATGAAAAGGGACGTTTGAAAATTACGGACACCCTGGAATTAGACGGGGTAATTTATGATACGACGTGTACAGATACGTCCATTTTAACCGCCGAAGCATTAAATGATGGCACTAGCAGTGTGGTAGAAATTTTAAAATAATTTAGGAGAAAAATCGTGGCACAATCTACTGAAAAAATAAATGTATTAGACAAAGGCTTTGTACGCTTGATTGACTTTATGGGTGGAGATGACCGCGCCGTGCAAGCAGCGCGTGTATCTTTTGGAGCTGTTTCTAAAGGGCCGGAGCAAGATAAACGGTTGATTAAATACCTTATGGAACACGCGCACCATACCCCGTTTGAGCATTGTTATTTCCAATTTCACATTTGTTGCCCGATTTATGTAGCGCGTCAGTGGATGCGTCACCGTTGGGGTTCTTACAATGAGGTTAGTGCCCGCTATACGGAAGTCAAAGATGAGTTTTACATCCCCGAGGCTTTCCGCGGGCAGGATACAAAAAATAAACAA
>JAZLAA010000106.1:0-6381 GCA_045612945.1 Elusimicrobiaceae bacterium | reverse complement strand
CCGCCACCCGGCGTGAAGAAGAACGCCAGCGCAAGGAAGCGGAAAAGAAGCGCCAAGCTTTGGCTGATTCCTTTCACTTATAAGGTAAACAGGTTTGAGTATTGCAAAATCCCCGGCAAATCCGGGGATTTTACTTTAAGTAGATTTTTAAATCCAGCCAATTTCTAAAGTGTAACGGCCCTCTGCCCAGTTGGTTATCAAACAGGGCTTCTAGTTCTTCCAGGTGTGCAAATGCCTGGGGGTTACGCACATGTTGTGCGCGCCAAGAACGGATTTCTGCCCCGTTGTAAGCGCGGTACATAGTTTTGGAAAAATCTAACTTCCAATTAACATGGGCAGTTAAATCTTCCGTTTCATTATTATCCCCGGCAAATGTTTCCAAAGGAGTTTCTTCTTCCTGTGGTATGGGCGCTTTATATTTTTGTTGCAGCGTGTCACTTTGTTGGTAAGAAGCTTGCAAATCCGGCGCTAAAGTTTCATCCGTATATAGGTGAATAGAAACCGCTTGTGTCGGGTTTAATAAAAAAGCTACGGAGTCCCACATTCCATCTGCCGAGAGGTGGGCATTTCCTCCGTAAACAACAATAATATCGTAAAAAGGAGCTACCGCCTGTATGTAATGAGCCCAGTGGCGGTTGCGTAATTGCACTCCGTACGAGGTGGCTGCTATAAATGTTTGCATAGCAACACGTTGCATAAGTTCATAATCCGGGGCGGCTGGGTCGTCAAAGCCAAAATCTGCCGCAATTTGGATGATATCGGCATTTTGGGGGTCGTGGGCAATCCAGGTTCCTCCCATTTTTGCGTAAAATTGCCCTTGCCACTGGGCTTGGCAAGCATCATCCAAAGCCAGTAAATCTAAGTTTAGCCGGTCAGCTACTTGTTCTAATTGTTTATAATCTCCCAGCGTGTCCACATTAGAGTTAGGTTGCCCGGAAAAACGAATCGGCCAAACATGGGTATCGCCCACCAGAGAAAATTCACTGGCCAGTAAAATACGGGCTTGCGGGTTTGCACGGCGCGCAGCTTGTAAAATGGTTACTGTTTCTTTTAAACAAGAGTGTGTTTCATGCTTGCTGTCTTCACTAATAAAAATATATTTTTGGCCTTGCAGTAATTTTTTATAGTTAGGTCTTCCTTGAAAAAGCATCTCCGGTTGGCCTTTAAAATAAAAAGTTTGGTACATGACATCTTCTGCCTGTTCTGTTAAGTCAGCTAGCCGTTGGTTTTGAACATCCGTTTGTTGACTACGCGTGAGTAGCGTATTAAAAGAAATTTTTTCAGCGCGTGAAACTTGGTTTTCCTCCAATACTTTTTGTAAAGCCAGACGAATTTGCCCTTCCCGCCCTTGTAAAGCAGAAGATTGAGAAGCAACCGGCCGCACAGAGGGTTCCGCGGCCTTTGGGGCCGACATGCGCTGCTCTAAGGCGTGCTCCAGCCTACTAGCGGCTGTTACCGGAAGTGCAGTGGCAAAATAAATTCCCATTAAAAACAGTGTGTATGTTTTCATACGATTAGTATACGTGTTTGGGGTGATTTTTCAAGTAAAAGCCGGAGAATAACACCTGATAAAAATGAAATTTGATAAATCAATGTTTTTTTATTATACTATCAGTACAATTTGAACTGTTTTTGGAACCGTGTACAGAATACGGTGCGCTTTACTGACAAGTAAGGCACATTCATCCTCCGAAAACAGCCTATTAAAAGCACAAGGCAAACGGACTAATTACCCGGCGGCTTTGTGCTGAATGTTTGCCGTGCGTATGGGAAACCGCTCACGGCAAACTACGGCTGTTATGTATTGGGTTAGGATGAATGGCTCAAGCGTAATGGCCGTTTTTGTGTGGGTTTTGAAACAGTTAAATTGAAATATAAGATAGGAGGTTGTTATGAAAACAACACAAAATGTAAAACGAGGGTTTACCCTCATAGAATTGTTGGTAGTGGTACTAATTATTGGTATTTTGGCTGCCGTAGCGGTGCCGCAATACCAACGTGCGGTAGAAAAAAGCCGTGTTGCCGGTATATGGGCCAATTTGGCGGCTCTACACAAGGTAGCCAGCGTTTATGAGTTGAAGACACAGGGGAATGGTGTATGGGAAACCGCCGCTGCCCCTCTTCTTACTTCATTAGATGTGGAGATGCCTGAATTGACTAATTGTCAAGCTGTCAGTGGAAGCATGTGTTCAACTCCGTGCCCTTCATCGGGTTGGTCCGATTGTATTTATGACATCTCAGGCACTGTAATAGGGGATGGAAAAATGCATAGAACCTTCTCAACCTTTATTTCAAATAATCGAGTTGTATTTGGAATTGATCCCGATGGAAAGAGGTGGTGTTATAGTGCCAAAGCGGGCGCCAATTCAGATTGTAAGAGATTAGGACAATGTACCCCTACGAATAACAGATGTTTTTTGGATTAATTGTATAATTAAATTCCAAGTAAAAGCCGGGGCACGTTTTGACGCCGTGCCCCGGTGAGGTTACAACTAATCGCCTGAAAGGTTTAGCTCCTTCCGGGCGGCAGGAAATTTAACAGCTTACGTTGCGTTTAATAATACTGCGTACAATCCCTTCCACGTGAAAGGCGGTTTGGTCTGCCACAATGGGGTTATAGGCAGGGTTTTCAGATTGCAAAATCACATTTTTTCCGTCTTGTGTAAAGCGTTTTACCAGCACTTCACCGTTATTTACACATACTACTACGTCTTTATTTTTAGGGGTATGGCTTTGCTCTACAATTAGCCAGTCATGCGGGGCAATCAGTGTTTGCATGGAATCCCCCTTGGCCTCTACCATAAACCCTTTACACGCGGGAAAGTAAATCATACTGGGGTCAACGGGTACTACGCGGGTGGGAGTGCCGTCTAAAATAGTTCCTTCCGGGCCGCATTTGGCCATGCCATACATGTTGAGGTAGATGACGTTACGTTCCGGGTCTTTGAGCACAATATAGTCCCGCGGGTTGGCAGGGTTGCGTTTTAAATACCCTTTCTTTTCCAGCTGGGTGATATGGTGAAACACCACACTTTTACTGCTCACATTTAGTTGATCTGCCAGTTCTTCCATGGTAAGCGGGTCAGAAATGTGGTTTTTTAAAATTTCAAGCAACTTAATTTGTTTTTCATGCAAGGCTTTCATGGGGCCTCCTTTTTAACAAATGTTTTTGTTCTATATATTGTTCTATAATTTTTAAAATAAAAATGCAAGCGGATTTTACCAAATTTAATTTTGACGGATATGTAGTAGGACAACGGTTTGAAAATAAAGGGTATCAAGGCCATGCGTTAGAAGGCTACGGGTATAAGGGGGAGCGCGCATCCGACTTTGTGGCGGAGCTAAATGAAGTGCTTACGTTTACAGTATTGACTTTGCCTGACGGTACGATTGCCGGGATTAGAAAAACATATTCGGCGCAATTAAAAACATTAGTGTCAGACATTTCGGAAAAGTTTGGGCTGGAATTTGAGCGGCGTGGGGGTGTTTACAGGGCGCACGAAGGCGATTTGTATGTAGAAATATCCAAGGGAAATCCTTCCCGGTATATATGGGAAATAGAAGACTATGGTGGAGTGATGGTGCTGGGCGTGTACAGTGAACAAAAGATGAAGAAATACGAAGAAGAAGAAACGCAAGCCAAGCAACGGGTAGAAAAACGAAAACGCCAGGCTTCTGCACAGGCATTTACATTGTAAATGGAAGAATACAGCTTGCAAATACGCCCGGTATGACCGGGCGTGTTTGTTTAATAGCGGCGGTCTCGTTCCCAACGCCATGCTGTGCGGATAATTTGGGTAAGGGTATATTCGGGTTTCCAACCCAGCAGACGTTGCGCTTTGGTGCTGTCTGCCACCAGAACGGCCGGGTCTCCGGCGCGGCGTGGGGCGGTTTCTACTTTAAAATCAACGCCAGTAATTTGCTTGGCTTCTTTAATGAGCTGTGCCACGCTAAACCCGCAACCGCTACCCAGGTTAAAGCGTTCACTTTGGTTGTCTTGAAACATTTTTTCCAGCGCCAAAATGTGTGCGCGGGCCAAATCGTTCACGTGCACATAATCGCGAATGCAAGTGCCGTCCGGTGTGGGGTAATCGGTGCCAAATACCTTGATACTGGGGCGTTTGCCGGCGGCCGTTTGCAGCACGAGCGGGATCAGGTGTGTTTCGGGTGAGTGGGATTCGCCAATCAAACCGCTGTCGTCCGCGCCGCTGGCGTTAAAATAGCGTAGTGCGGTAGATTTTAGACCGTAGGCGGTATCAAAGTCCGCAAGCATTTTTTCCACCATAAGTTTGGTATTTCCGTAGGGGTTGATGGGGTGTTGGGGGTGAGTTTCGTCTATTTTTTCACGTACGGGTTCGCCAAAGGTGGCGGCGGTGGAGGAAAATACAAAGTATTTAATGTTATTTTCTACCATGGCATCTAACAAGTTTAATACTTGGGCCACGTTGTTATGATAGTATTTGGAAGGAGCTTGCACGCTCTCACCCACTTCAATAAACGCGGCAAAGTGCATGACGGCTTCAATGGCGTGGGTTTGGAATACTTCGGCCAGGCGGTCTTTATCACCCAAATTTCCCAGTTCAAGGGGGATGTTTAAAACGGCTTCTTTATGGCCTTTAGAAAGATTATCCAGTACCACCGGGTTGTATCCTTTTTCGGCTAACATTTTTACGGTGTGGGAGCCAATATACCCGGCTCCGCCGATGACAAGAATGTTTTTTAGCATATAAAACTCCTTTTCTCTATTTTATAAAAAACGAGGCGATTTGTTATAATAAAACTATGAAAAAATGGATGGTGAGCGTTTTAATGTTAGTGGGATTATTTTATGTGTGGCGCGGAGAAAAAACTAAGGTGGTAAATTTCCCTAATAATAACCGCGTGGTAGTGGCGTTTGGCGATAGTTTAACGGCCGGGTACGGCGCTTCCGCAGGGCAAAGCTACCCGGATGTGCTGGCCACTAAGATAGACCGCCCGGTCATCAATTTGGGGTTGTCCGGTGAGACGGCTGCCGCCGCGCCCGCACGTTTGCCGCAGGTGCTTTCCGAGCGCCCGTACATGGTGCTTATTGAATTTGGTGCTAACGACCACATGCGCCAATTAAGCCGCCAGGCGGCGGTGGAGGCGGTGGCACATATCGTGGACGAGGTACAAGCCGCCGGGGCGATTGCCGTACTTGTGGACACGGCCGGCCCGGGGATGGGGGAATATACCAAGGCCTACAAACAAATGGCTAAAGACAAGGGCGCGTTATTTGTGCCCGGGATTTTGAAAGGGATTTTTTACAAACCCAGTTTGAAGAGTGACCAAGTGCACCCCAACGCCGCCGGGTATGCTAAAGTGGCCGATAAAGTGCATAAGGTAATTAAAGGGTATTTGTAAAAAGGTACCCGACCGATTAAACAACAATGCTCTATATAAAATTAGGCAGGGATATTACATTTTAAAATCTTCGCCAAGGTAAAGTTTACGGGCGTTGGCGTCATTTAAAAGTGTGTTTTGATCACCCTCTACTAAAATTTTACCATCGTAAATCAAGTAGGCGCGCTCAGTAAGCGGTAAGGTTTCGCGCACGTTGTGGTCGGTAATCAAAACGCCGATGCCTTTGTCTTTTAGCTTAAAAATCATTTTGCGTAAATCGGCCACGGTAATAGGGTCAATGCCTACAAACGGCTCATCTAACAAAATAATTTGCGGGTTACTAATCATACAGCGGGCAATTTCCATACGGCGTTTTTCTCCGCCGGAAAGCGTCCATGCTTTTTGTTTGGCCAGTTTGGTTAGGCCAAACTCATTAAGGAGTTCATCCACGCGTTTTTTTTGAGCGGCTTTGTCATCTAAAATGCGCTCTAAAACGGCCAACAAATTTTCTTCTACTGTCAGCCCTTTAAAAATGGTAGGTTCCTGCGCTAAATATCCCAGCCCGTGGCGCGCGCGCTCAAACATGGGCAGCTGGGTCACATTGTCGCCGTCAATAAAAACTTTGCCGCTGGTAGGACGGATAAAGCCCACCATCATGTAAAAAGAAGTGGTTTTGCCGGCCCCGTTGGGACCTAAAAGGCCTACAATTTCGCCGGATTTTACGTGGATATCCACGCCTTTTACTACCATGCGGTCTTTATATACTTTGACAATTTTTTCACTGCGCAGTTCCATAATAAAATCCTCTAAAATTTAGTATTGGCCGGATGATTGTTAAGCTGTGGCGATACCAGCCACCCTTGCACTTGCCCTTCCAAGGTAACCAGGTTCCCCTCGGCATCGGACGTTACTTTATCTGCTATTATAGCAAATGTACCCTGTTCGGTCTGCCCGGTGGCTAAGGGACGCGCACCGTAAGCGGAAGAAGTGTTGTGGGCACCGTCGTAAATAATGGTGTCT
>JAZLAA010000105.1:0-2981 GCA_045612945.1 Elusimicrobiaceae bacterium | reverse complement strand
CTTGCCAGCGGCCAACCGCAAAGTGTCATGGAAAATTTACACGTTACGAATTTTGCAGAACTGTTTTTGAAACATGAATGATACGATTATACAAGTAAAAAATCTTGTCATTGCGTTTGGAAATTTTAAAGCGGTAAACGATATTTCCTTTGAGGTTCGCCGCGGAGAGATTTTTGGCTTTTTAGGGGCTAACGGCGCCGGAAAAACAACCACCATACGCACCTTGTGCGGTATTTTAAATCCAACCTCCGGGCAAGTGTTTGTAAACGGAACAGATGTGGCTGCTTCTATCTCGGTGCTCAAACCTCATATTGGGTATATGTCTCAAAAATTCACGCTATATCCGGATTTAACGGTAAAAGAAAACATGGATATTGCGGGCAGTTTGTATGAATTATCTCAGCCCCAAATTAACCAACGCAGGGATGAATTATTCGCATTTATCGGGCTTACAAACGTTCCAAAAGGGCCTGTAAGGCAACTTTCGGGCGGAACTAAACAGATGATTGCGTTGGCAGCCTCTATTTTACATGATCCGGAACTTATCTTCTTAGACGAACCGACCGCCGGCACTTCCCCCCAAACGCGCCAGGCCTTTTGGGAACTTATCCGTCGTTTATCTTCGCAAGGTAAAACAATATTTGTAACCACGCATTATATGGACGAGGCCGAGTACTGCCACCGCATTGTACTCATGGAGCGGGGGCATATTTTGGCGACAGATACCCCCGATAACTTAAAGAAAACTTATTTTCCGCAAAAACCCGTGGAACTTACTTTTACGCAAGGTAATCAACAAATTATCTCTCAAGAAATGCGTAGTTTGTCTTTGGGGGAAGTATCCGTTTTTGGCAGTAAATTACGGGTAAATGTTACAGATAACACGGCATTTGAAAAATATTGCCAAAAGCATCGTGCTGATTTTATCACACGCACGGTGGAACCTACGCTTGATGACGTGTTTTTAAAAGCCATATCGGGGGCGAAATGAACACCTTAGTTAAACATATTATGGCTATTGCCAGCAAAGAGGCCAAGCACATTAAACGTGATATCTTTACGTTATCGGTAGCGTTGGTGCTCCCTATGGTGTTTGTGGTATTTTTCGGGTTTGTGATTAACCTGGATTATCATCATATCCCGCTTACTGTGCGCGATAACGACCAAAGCCATACGTCCAGAGAACTCTTAACACAAGCCAGTGCGGCCGGGTATTTTGACATTATTGCCGCGCATACTCCGTTAGAGGCAGAATTACAACTCCAACAAAACCGTATGCGCGGATTACTGATTATCCCCCCCGGATTTCATACTGCCTTTACCAATGCAGAGGTCGCCCACGCGCAACTTTTGATAGACGGTACAGATAATACGATGGCCGCCTTAGCCACTACCTATATGCAAGGTATTGTGCAAGCCACCCAACAATCCATGTTATCTTCGCACGAGCCGCCTGCTGCAGCAATCCGCACGCGTTATTCGTTTAATCCGGAACTTAATAGCCGTTGGTTTATTGTCCCGGCACTAAGTACCGTTATTATTGGATTTCTGGCCATTATTTTAACGGCCCTAACCGTAGCGCGGGAATGGGAAAACGGCTCCATGGAACTGCTACTTTCTACACCGTTACGTCCGCTAGAGATTGTAGTAGGGAAGTTGCTGCCTTATTTTGTACTCACTTTCTTTGATGTACTGCTTGTATTTGCGCTGGCATTACTGGTATTTCGCATCCCGTTTCACGGCAGTTTTGTACTCTATTTAACAGCCTGTTTGTTTTATATTATGGGAGCACTGGCCCTGGGGCTGCTTATATCGGTAATGACGCGCCAACAACAATCTGCCATTCAGTTTGGGTTTGCCATAGGATTGCTCCCTTCTTTTATGTTTTCGGGATTTATTTTCCCTATTGAGAATATGCCCGCCTTCTTTCAATATGTAACCATGTTATTCCCGCAACGGTGGTTTTTACAAATCAGCCGCGCCTTATTTTTAAGTGGGGCAGGACTAAGTGGCCTGCTGGTCCCTTTTATCGCGCTATTTTTGTTTATGATAGGAATGATTGCGCTAGCCATACGAAATTTTAAAACGGATGTAGAACCATGATACACAAACGCATTGTAAGAGGGCTAATTCGCAAAGAATTTGTGCAAATTTTTCGTGATCCTAAGATGATTGTGGCCATCTTTTTTGTTCCGATAGTCCAATTAACCATGTTCGGGCTTGCGCTAACCAGTGAAGTAAAAAATATAGAAATGGTGGTAGTCAGTAAGCCCTCAGCGATTGCACGGGAAGTACAAACGCGGGCAGTTGCTTCCCGTTGGTTTAAGCAAGTGCGTCATGTAGACGGGACTAATGTGGCTGACCCTGCCGCACTACTTACAACTTACAAGGCAGAAGCGGTATTGGTGGCCCCCGCAGAAGGATTTGAATATGCTTTAGAGCGGCAAAATAAACCTATTCAACTACTTATCAATGCTACCAATGCCCAACGTGCACAACAGGTAAATGCTTATGTCAGCCAAATTTTAGCGCGCGTAGCGGCCAGCAACGGGTACCGGTTGGGCGAGCAGCCGCGGCTTGTATTAGATACACGTATTTTGTTTAACCCGCAAATGAGCACGGCGGCTTTTATGGTGCCGGCCCTGCTCGTCATGACCAGTTTTATTATTTTGATGATTGTAGGGAGCATGGCCATTACCAAAGAAAAAGAAATGGGAACCATGGAAAAATTGATATCCTCTCCGGCTTCTACGGCAGATATTTTGCTGGGCAAAGTGTTACCGTACTTCTTTATTGGTATTGGAGTGGTAACACTAATGCTATGTATAGGCGTGTTAGGATTTGGTATTGTATACAGGGGAACTGTTTGGCAATTTTTCCTTAACGCTGTAGCGTTGGCCGCTTGTGCGCTATCCGTAGCTACCCTCATTAGTACCATCGCCAACACCCAACAACAAGCCATGATGGGCGGTGTATTGATA
>JAZLAA010000104.1:0-3485 GCA_045612945.1 Elusimicrobiaceae bacterium | reverse complement strand
AATTGACGACGTGCGTATTAAAGGCGGCACGATTGACGGTGTAAAAGCCGTGGCCGGCTACACCCCCGATAGCAAGGGCAACTTGATTGCGTTTGCCATGATTGCCAATAGTTTAGCCACTAATAAAGATGAAAGTTTGTGGCGTATTCACGAGGATATTATTAAACAAATGCTACAAATGCAGGGGCCCGCTCAAACAAATTAAAAATTTATTTTAAACTAACAAGGCCCCCGGAAACGGGGGCCTTGTAGTTTAAACTTACAGTGCTACTTAAAAGTTGAGCTGGGTGGAGTGCTCGCACGAACAGGCGGCACGTGCGGGCGGAATTTGCTCTATCAGCTTAAACAAAAGTGCTTTTAGCTTTTCTATGTTACTGTTAAAAACGTTTAGCACTTGCTCGTGCGAGACGGGAGGTACGTCCCCAATTAAACCGGCGTCGTAATCCGTGATGAGCGAGATGTTTAGTGGGCACATGTTAAGTTCCTTGGCAAGGTACGCCTCGGGGAATGCCGTCATATTGATGACGTGCCAGCCTTGGCGGGTAAAGAAGGCCGACTCGGCCTTAGTGGAAAAGCGCGGCCCGTTAATTACAACTACGGTACCTTTTTCGTGCACGGGAATATCAAGCTCTCGCGCGGTACTTGCCGCCAGGGCACGAAGCTGTGGGCAATAGGTTTCCGCCGGGGAAGGGTGCTGCACAGAAATACCCTCAAATACGGAGGCACTTTCAAAAAATGTACTTTTGCGTCCGTCGGTCCAATCGACAAACTGGTCACAAATAACAAAGTGGCCGGGCTCAATCTCTTTTTGCAAACTGCCCGCTGCACACGGGGAAATGACACGAGTGCAACCCAGACGCTTCATGGCCCATACGTTGGCGCGGTAATTTACCTGGTGGGGCGGGATGGAGTGGTCGCGCCGGTGGCGCGGCATAAAGGCCACTTTGTGCGCGCCCAGGGTGCCGATAAAGACGCTGTCGCTCGTTTCACCATAGGGTGTATAGATTTTTACTTCTTCAATGTCTTTTAAAAAATTATAAAAGCCCGAACCGCCAAATACGCCAATGTCTGCCTGGTTTAAAATATCCATAATAGGCCTCCTTTTGGGCATTGTAGCACATTTTTAGTTTACAGTAATACGGATTGTTTTCCACTTGCCGCGGGCAAAGCGTACCACCATAAATATCGCGGTAATCCATGCGTAAAACGTGAGCCACCCCCATACCCATGAAATGGAGGCACGAAGTTGATATACTAAAAACCATGTGCCGGGAATTAAAAGCAACCACGCACAACCTACCATGATTTTCATAAAAAAATGCGTGTCCCCCGCACCGCGCAAAGCCGCACCAAAAATTAAATAAGTGGCATCACCCAGGACAAAAATGCTGACCAGTTTCATCAGTGGCCACGTGAGGGCCGCTAACTGCGCCCCGTTAGCTGTGCCCGCCGGAATAAATAAGTGCAAAAATAAGGGAGCCCCTAAGAAAAACAATAAGGCAATACTTCCGGCATAAGCGTAGCCCAATATGCATGCGTTTTTGACAACTTGCAAACTTTCGTCCGGGCGGTGAAGGCCTTGGTATTTGCTCACTAAAATTTGGATGCCTGCCCCCAGGCCGATAAGAACCATAAATACAACGGGCTGCATGCTCATGACAATGTTGCTGGCTTGTAGAGAAAGCGTGTCAATATGGCCCACCATAAACGTAAAAAGCGTGAACGAAATGACGTCCATTAAAATCCCAAATCCGTTGGGCAGCCCAAAACGTACCATCCGGGTAAAAATAGGTTTGTAAAAACAGGCCAGCCGGAAAATTTTAAACGTGCGGCGGATTTTGGGGGCGAATAACAATCCCCCCAACATAACCGTCATACACGCACCCCCTAAAATAGTGGCCCACGCCGCGCCCTTAATCCCTAACGCGGGAAGGCCGAATTTGCCGAAAATAAAAATATAATCCAGCACCAGATTGATAGCGTTACCCGCCAAGGCTATATACATGGGAATTTTGGTTTGCCCGCGACCACTAAAAAAACTGCTTAATGCATTGTTCAAAATGGCAACCCCGCTACATAAGTTGAGTAGCGTAAAATATTGTAGTTCCAACGTGCGCACGGCGGGCGCATGGCCAAATGCATGAATTAACGCCCGACCAGCCGGAGTAAGTGAGGCTAAAATAAGAGACGACAAAAGTGCTAACCAAATTCCTTGCCACAACGAAAGCGTTACACTGGCACGTTTCTTGCGTGCATTAAATTGGGAAATGAAAACACCTGTATAACCTGACAGGCCTACAAACAAAGCGCCAAACGTCATGGCTAACAACCCCCCCGGAACGCAAGCCCCTAAAGCGTCGGGCGAATACCAGGCTAAAAACATACGGTCTACAAATTGCATAACCACCTGCGCCGCCATGGTGACCACCAACGGATAGGAGAGGGACCACAATTCACGCAACGAAGTTTGGGAGGGTTGGTTGAGGGACATGTTACAAGAGGTACAAAGCCTAAATCAAGTTCAAATTGATGGCAGAAAAAAGAGCCCCGGGTTAACGGGGCCCTTTAAAAAGTTACCAAAAATTACAGTTTGACAACTTTTACGGCTTTCGGGCCTTTTTCGGATTCTACTACTTCGAATTCCACTTCTTGGCCTTCGGCTAAGGTCTTAAAACCGTCACCCTGAATTTCTTGATAGTGAACAAAGAGATCTTTAGAACCGTCTTCGGGGGTTACGAAACCGTAACCTTTTTGGTCGTTAAACCATTTTACTTTTCCTTTAGGCATTTACTATTACTTCCTTATTATTTAGATCAGGTACTTAAACTTAATAAGTACCTACTAGTACTATACTATAAATGTAAAAAAAATTGCAAGCACTTTTTTATGTATAATACAGGTATGAAACTCATAGCTGCAGTGCCTAATATTTCAGAAGCCCGTAACAAAGAAAATTTGGCCCGTATTATTGGCGACGTGCGTGCCGTACTGGGCAGCGTACAACTTTTACATATAGACAGCAACGATGATGCTAACCGCACCGTACTTACGTTAGCCGGTGCCCCGGCCGAAGTGGTGCGGGTATGTTTTATGTTGTTTCGGGCGGGGAAAGAATATATAGACATGCGCTTTCACGAAGGGGCACACCCGCGGATGGGCGCCATAGATGTGTGCCCGTTGGTGCCTATTTGTGACATTACACTGGCCGAGACCGCTACCTTTGCCGACGGACTAGCCCGGCTGGTATCTACCGAGCTAAACATCCCCGTTTATTTGTATGAACAAAATGCGGCCTCTATAAAACGCAAAAATTTAGCATTTATCCGCCAAGGAGAATATGAAAGTTTACCCCAAAAATTAAAAGAACTGCCGCCCGATTACGGGTTGCATGCGTTTTCTTCCCGCGTGGCACGTACCGGGGCCAGCGTGATTGGGGCGCGCCAAGCGTTAATTGCGTTTAATATGTCTTTAAATACCCAGAAAGT
>JAZLAA010000103.1:0-2807 GCA_045612945.1 Elusimicrobiaceae bacterium | reverse complement strand
GAACCTATTTTGGCGTTAAAAACCCGTGTGGTGTATGTAAAAGATATTCCTGCCGGGTACAGTGTAAGTTATAATCGCAGTTTCCGTGCTAAAGAACCTCTAAAAGTGGCCACCCTGCCCTTGGGATATGGCGATGGATATATGCGTGCTTTATCCGGAAAAGCTGAGGTGCTCATTCGCGGCCAACGTTGCCGGGTATTGGGCAATATTACCATGGATATGCTCATGGTAGACGTTACCCACGTGCCTGGGATATGCGTGGGTGACGAAGTGGTAGCTGTAGGTCGGCAAGGGGATGAAGAAATTACGCTTTGCGAGCTAGCCAAACAGGCCGGCACGATTGATTACGAAATTTGCACGCAGTTAAATGCACGCGTGCCGAGGGTGTATAAGGAATAATGTTTTACACAATTGGCAAATATATCAGTTATTTACTAAGCGAAGTGGGCGGATGCACCGCTATGCTACGTTCGTGCATGTTTTGGTTGTGGCGGTCCAAATTTGAATGGCATCAAACCGCCCAGCAGTGTGTGATTATTGGGGTGGAATCTTTAGGGGTTACTGCATTAACTAGTTTATTTACCGGTATGGTGCTTGCCTTGCAAGCCGGCAATACCATTGGCAACATCTTTGGTGACCCAATTTTTGTAGGTACCATTGTTACTTTCTCGTTAATTCGCGAGCTGGGCCCCGTGCTGACCAGTGTGGTTGTATCCGGCCGGGCGGGGGCGGCGGTAACGGCGCAAATCGGTACCATGGCTGTAACGGAGCAGATAGATGCCCTTTATACCCTGGGTACCAACCCCATACGCTACTTAGTTATTCCGCGTATGTGTGCATTTGTGTTTACGCTTCCTGTTTTGACGCTATTTTCTAATCTGTTTGGTATTTTTGGCGGATATTTGGTGGCGATTTATGCCCTCCACATCCCAGGGGAAGTTTATTTAACCGATATTACTTCCTACATGGGCGTGGCAGACTTTATGCACGGGTTTATTAAAACTTTTGTTTTTGCGTTTATGATTGGCACGGTATGTTGCTATAAAGGTATTAGCACCCGTGGTGGGGCCGAAGGCGTAGGAAAATCCACTACGCGCGCCGTGGTAACGACTATTGTGCTTATTTTGGTACTGGATTATTTCTTGACCGCTATTTTAACGGCATTTGGAATTTAAGTATGATAGAAATTAAACATTTGCGTAAATCATTTGGTGAAAAGCACGTCCTTAAAGACATCAATTTAACCATTCCCAAAGGTAAAACTACCTGTATTTTGGGGGGCTCGGGTTCGGGCAAGAGTACGCTTATCAAATGCTTGATTGGGCTGGAAGAAACCTCCGGCGGACAAATTTTAGTAAACGGTATGGATATTACGCGTCTTAAAAGTGAAATGAAACTGGCGGCTATCCGCCGTCGGTTCGGGTATTTGTTTCAGGAGGGGGCATTGTTTGACTCCATGAGCGTAGGGGACAATGTGGCTTTTGGATTAAAATACTTGACCCAAGTGCCGTTACCCGAATACCCGCGTATTGTAAAGGAAAAATTGGCCTTGGTGGGGCTAAGAGAAGATGTGGCTCGTTTAAACCCCAGTGAGCTTTCCGGCGGGATGAAAAAACGGGTGTCTTTGGCACGGGTGTTGGCCGTTGAACCGGAAGTTATTCTCTACGACGAGCCCACCACCGGGTTGGACCCTATTATGTCCGACATTATTAGCGATTTAATTATAGATTTAAAAAATAAATTAGGGGTTACTTCCGTAGTCATTACGCATGATATGCACTCCGCCTTTAAAATAGCCGATTATATTGCGTTTTTATACGAGGGGCACATTTTGCTTTATGGTACACCGCAGGATTTCCGCCAAACGGATAACCCCTATGTGAAGCAATTTGTAACCGGTTCTAGTAAAGGGCCCATACAAATGAAATTAATGAAGGAGTAGCGTTACTTATCTTGAGGTTGTGTGAATTTAAAATACAATAAGGTACTAGTAAAAATTAGGGAAAAATTATGAGAGCAGAAACAAAATTAGGTATTTTTACAGTAGTTGGGTTGTGTTTATTTGGATTTTCGCTTTATTTTTTAGGTGGCTTATCCGTTACACGCAACTATGAACTTAACGTCAAATTTAAAGACGTTTCCGGCTTGCCGGTCAAAGCCCCCGTCAAGCTGGCCGGGGTGGAAGTCGGCAAAGTGAAAAAAATCAAAATCCAAGGCGAGGATGTAATTGTTGTGGCTGAAATTGAAGATGGCGTTTCCTTGCGCCAAGGGGCCCAATTTAGCGTAGTGATGACGGGTATTATCGGCAGTAAATACCTAAAAGTAGTACAAGGGCCGGCATACGGGGCTGTATTAAAACCTGGGGCCTTTATAGATGGCGTGGATGATATCCCCATGGATGTGATGGTCACGCAAACTATGGCCAGCATTAAAGAATTTGTAGACAGCGTAAACAACAACGGCCAATTAGGTACGCAGCTTAATCAGACCATGAATGAATTGCGCCAGCTGTC
The DNA here is from genome assembly GCA_045612945.1 of Elusimicrobiaceae bacterium. Taxonomy (GTDB): domain Bacteria; phylum Elusimicrobiota; class Elusimicrobia; order Elusimicrobiales; family Elusimicrobiaceae; genus Avelusimicrobium. The sequence goes on along the minus strand of JAZLAA010000103.1, from coordinate 294 downwards.
TGCCAATTTAAACCAGCTGGTATCCACCTTGCGTCCCTATTTGACCAACTCTATGCAAAATTTAGACGTAGCCAGCGAAAAACTTTCTGACCTCTTAACCAGTATTGATAATGGCGACGGGGTGCTGGGTAGTTTGGTAAAAGACCCGGAAATGAAACTGGAAGTACAGCAAACCGTGGCCGACTTGCGCACCACCATGAGTGAGGTTAAAACCGTGGTAGGTAAAATGAATCGTTTCCAAGTGTATTGGGATTATGACTTTTTCTACATGCCCGACCCCAAACTGGCTACTAG
>JAZLAA010000102.1:0-2313 GCA_045612945.1 Elusimicrobiaceae bacterium | reverse complement strand
ATGGTTACACGCACGCAGATTTTGCGCCGCCTGGCCATTTTAAAAGAAGCGGGCGTGCCCGTTACCAACTACGGGTTGACGATTGCGTGGTGCAACGGTATTTTTGAGCGCGTGACGGAAATTTTCCGCAAAAAAGGGATATAAGAAGTGGGCGAAAGAAAAAGGTTGGCTTCTAAAGATACCCCCTCATCGCCCCATTTGGGGCACTCCCCCCGCCAGGGGGGAAGCAGCACAAGGTTGCAATCATCCCCCTCATCGCCCCGTTTGGGGCACTTCCCCCGCCAGGGGGGGAAGAAAGCGCACCCGCCGCCTATACACCCCACTAGCCAAACAGTTTGCCACGCATTTACGCAAAAATTCTACCTTACCCGAACGAATCCTTTGGCATCATTTACGCAACCAACAACTGGGTGTGAAATTCCGCCGGCAATTTTCTATTGATAATAAATATATTGCAGATTTTGTTTGTTTAGAATGTAGATTGATTATTGAAATAGACGGTTCCCAACACGCCCAAAATCCACAGGATATTGCCCGCACACGTTATTTGACATATCAAAATTTTAGAGTCATCCGGTTTTGGAATAATGAAATTTTCCGAAATTTAAAAATGTGTTTGGACGTAATATACAGAGCCGTTCACGACCTCTAGGTCACCCCTGGCGATAAATAACGCACACTGCCCTTTACACTGCCCCCTGACGGGGGCAGTGCTGTTTCCCTCGCCCCGGGCGGGAGAGGGTGGCCAAAGGCCGGGTGAGGGGGGTGCGAAGGGTATCATCCCCCTCATCGCCCCGTTTGGGGCACTTCCCCCGCCAGGGGGGAAGCAGCACAACAAAGTATTGCGGTCAATTAGGCAGAAAAGTATAATAAAAGATATACCTAAAGAGGACACTATGACCGATTTTGAAACCTATCAAAAACAGCGCGCCAAACTGATTGAAAAACACTTGGCCCGCTATATCGCAAAAATTAAAAACGCACCCAAAATTTTAACCGACGCCATGAACTACTCGCTCCAAGCCGGCGGAAAGCGGGTGCGGCCTATTTTAGTAATGGCCACCGCCGAAGTATTCGGCAAAAAAGCGCAAGACGTGTTGCCCGCCGCGTGCGCGGTGGAAATGCTGCACACCTACTCTTTAATCCACGACGACCTGCCCTGCATGGATAACGACGCTCTACGCCGCGGCAAACCCACCAACCATAAAGTTTTCGGCGAGGACTTGGCCCTCTTAGCCGGCGACGCGCTGCTGACCTACGTGTTTGAAGTGTTTGCCCAAAACGGGGCGGTTAAAGCCATTGGCGCGCAAAACACGCTTAACGCGCTGCAAAATTTTGCACACTACGCCGGGGCCGCCGGCATGGTGGGCGGCCAAACGGCCGACGTTTACGCCGAAGGCCTAGGGACCGACGGGGGCCAAAGCCTGCGCGCGGAAAAAATTAAAAAAACCTCTAAACTCTTGGCCGATAAGTCGCTACGGTACTTTATGCTCCCCCCCACCGCCAGCGAAACCACCCCGCAAGCCATCTTGCTCTATATCCACGCCAATAAAACCGGCGCCCTGCTGCGCGCCAGTGTGGAAACGGGTGCGCTGTTGGCCGGGGCCAAAGGGGCCGATTTAAAACATATTAACACCTACGCCAACTGCTTGGGGCTGGTGTTTCAGATTGTAGATGATATTTTAGACGTAACCGCCAGCGCCAAACAGCTGGGTAAGTCTAATAGCGACCAAGCACACGGCAAATTAACCTTTGTCAGTTTATTTGGCCTGGAAGGCAGCCGCAAACACGCCCAGCTTTTAATTGCCAACGCCCAAAAAGCGTTAAAGAAACTTAAAAACGTAAAACAGAAAAACCTGTGGCCGCTTTACGAAATGGCCGAATTTTTTAAAACGCGCACCTACTAAGCTTATGAAAGTATTGCCCAGTATTCACTCCCCGCACGATTTGCGGCTCATTAAAAAAGAGCACCTGCCCACGCTGTGCGCCGAACTGCGCCAAACCATTGTGCAAACCGCCAGCCATAACGGCGGGCACTTGGGCTCCAGCTTAGGGGCGGTGGAAATTATCACGGCCCTGCACTACGTGTTTAACACGCCGCAGGACCAACTGGTATTTGATACCGGCCACCAGGCCTATGCCCATAAGCTTTTAACCGGGCGGCAAGACACGTTTGCCACCATCCGCACGCAGGGCGGGCTGTCGGGGTTCCCCAAGCGCAGTGAAAGCCCGTACGATAGTTTTGGGGTGGGGCACGCTTCCACGGCGGTGTCCGCCGCGTTGGGGCTGGCTATCGCGCGCGACCAGCAACAT
>JAZLAA010000101.1:0-6591 GCA_045612945.1 Elusimicrobiaceae bacterium | reverse complement strand
AGACGCGGTTTTGCACTTTTACCTATGCGATATCCGGGTCTACCCCTGTCTTAAAAGTAACGGTAAGCCGGTAAGAACCGTCGGCAGAGTCTGAAGACATATAGAGCATATCTTCTACGCCGTTAACGGCAGATTCCAACGGGATACCAATGGTCTTGGCAATTACTTCGGCACTGGCCCCCGGATAACGGGCACTGACTACCACTTCCGGCGGGGTGATTTCCGGGTACAGGGCAATAGGTAAGTGGGTAAGCGCAATAGCCCCCGCCAAACACAGTACGAGGGAGATGACTACGGCAAAACGCGGCCGGTTAATAAAGAATTTGGCAAACATTTAGTTGGCTTCCCCCTCTTGTGTTGCCGGCGCATAAGACCGGGTGCTGGTCATGGGTGCGGGTGTAGGATTGGGGGTATTTACCTCACTGACGTTGACCTGCTGGCCGTTTTGCAGTTTTTGTTGGCCGATAGTGACGACACGATCCCCTTCCTTCAGACCGGAAATTACCACGTATTGGTTACCTACAACGTCCCCCAATGTAACGTATTTTTGTACGATAACATTATTGGGATCAACCGTCATAACATATTGGCCGGTAGCATCTTGAGAAATAGCGGTTTGCGGCACTAAGATTACCGGGCGGAATTTATCCAAACTGACGGTTACGTTGACATAGTTGCCGGGGATCAGTTTATTATCGGCGTTATCTGTCTGCGCGTAAACGGCCATGGTGGCGGTTTGGGCGTTAATTTCATTGTCAGCAAAGATAGAAGCTTGCGGCATATTTAAGGTGTCCCCGTTGGGGAGTGCAACTTGAATATCCGGCTGAGCGGTAGCCAGTTGGTCCATGCCGGAAAGACGTTCTTTGTCTGTAATGGAAAAGACCACGCGAATGGGATCCATCTGTACTACGCGGGCTAATTTGCTGGCTCCGGCGTTAGCTAAGTTACCTTTGGTAAGAAGTGCCTTGCCAATATAACCGGAAATGGGCGATTTTACTTCGGTATATTCCAAGTCTAGCTTGGCCAAATCTAACGCGGCTTGGGCAGCTTTTACGTTGGCTTTGGCGTTTGCTAAATTGCTTTCGGCCAGTTCTAAATCTGCCTGGGAGAGCATGCCGTCTTTATACAGTGCCAGTTCGCGGTGGTAATCACTTTGTATTTGCTTGAGGGAGGCATTCGCTTTATCCAACGCGGCCTCGGCAGAAGAAACCGCTGCTTTATAGCGTTTTTGGTCAATGATAAACAGTACTTCCCCTTCTTCCACAAACGAACCGTCTTGGAAAAGAACTTGGTCAATGTAGCCGGATACTTGCGGAATGACATCGGTAGCGTTAATGGCTTCCACGCGAGCAATGAAGGTTTTGCCCAAGACTATGGGTTTGCGCTCTAAAGTTTTAACAAGGACACTAGCCGGTGGCATTGCTCCAAAGCCGCCTTGCCCGGCATTAGAAAAGAATTTCCCTTTTACGAAAAACCCTATGGCTACCCCTATGATTACTAGGAGCAGGTATTTGATATAACGATATATAGTTCTTTTAGTCATAATTATTTTCCTATGCTTCTATATAAATTTGCTTTGCTAAGCAATAAACTGTAGAAAGCAGAAATTTTGTTTTGGCGCGCGTCGGCCAATTGGGCTACAGCATCGAGTAAGGTTAAAATGTCTCCCTTGCCTACTTGATAATAGCGAAAGGCTACACGGTGGTTTTCTTCGGCACTTTCTAGTACGGTTTGGCTAATTTCATACGAACGTGCCGCCGTTTTATAATTTTGGTAATTACTCCATACTTCATTTTGAATGGCCAAGCGTAAATTTTGTGTATTGGCCTGTTCTTGTTTATAAATAGACGTAGCTGATTTTACTCTATAGATGTTGGAAAAGCCAGTAAACAGTGGCATGCTGACCATCAAACCGGCTACATTTTCGCGCCCATAGAAAGAGGTATGTTTCCAAGAGGTGTCCGCAATATCTGCCGAGGCAGTGGCACTAATGGAAGGAAGCATACTGCTCTTGGCTGCGGTGACGCCGGATTTGGCGGCACTTTCTTGATATTGCTGGGCGCGCAATTCAGGACGATTGGCCAGGGCATCTTTCATGAGTTCTTGTACATCATCCTTTTCAATAGAGATATCCTCCTGGTCAAACACCGGTTTGATGAGTTGTAAGGTGGTGTCCGGCGGTAAATTAAGTAATATAGCCAATTTGCCGCTAGATTGTTTAATTTCGTCTTCGGCCAGTACGACGGATAATGAAGCCTGTTCATAGCTGGTTTTTGCTTGCAGCTTATCACTTAGGGATACCATGCCCAGTTTGTAGCGTTTTTGAGCCTCCGTATAAGATTGTTTATACGAATCTAAACTGGCTTTGGCACTGACGAGTGTTTCTTGTGCGGCTAATAATTTTAAGTAGGACGTTTGTACAGAAAGCATTAAATCATTCAATGCTGCGTTGTAACCGTAGTTAGCAGCATCGGCATACGCACGCAAGGAGTTTATGCGGCTTTCGCGTCCGCCAAAATCAAAGAGGAGCCAGGCGGCTTCGGCTTTAGCGGTATACGGTTCTGCTTGGGTATATCCGCCGTGGCCTTCGGTTCGCTTGCCGCTAATGGCGGCGTTGCCTGTCAAACGGACGGTGGGCAAATACTCGTTACGGCCGGCACCTAAATTAGCCTCATTGGCTTTAACTCCCATATATTGGGCGCTTAAAGCGGGGTTCGTACAAATACCAATTTGCATTAAATCATCCAGTGAAAGCGCTTCGTGGGTGATATCTTTATCAATACATCCTTTTGGAGGCTGCACTTGAGAAGTAAATAGCGGATCAAACGCAACGGCTGGAAGTACAACGATACAAAGTAACCCTAACAGCAGATGTTTTTTCATTTTGTTTTGCTTCCTTTTTTATACAAGTTTAAAACGGCCAGTGTATGTGCCCACATGGTTTGTTTGATTTTTTGGCGTAAAGTGGGCGTATAATTGGGGGTAATGCCCAGCTGATGTTCCAGAACCAAACGGTGTGATTCGGAAAGCCAAATTTGGCCAAAAATACTATGAGCAACACACAACAGTTCTGGGGAGTTTTCCGCAAGATTTGTCAATTTGCTTAGTAACTTATATGCTAATTCTCGAAACGGAGCCATATATTCACATAACATTTTACGCATGGTAACGGATTCTAACTCTACCTGCGCAAAGATACGTTCCAGCGGTACACTTTTACGGCTTAGGCTGTTATCCAGCAAATTATCAAGCATTTGGTGTAACAAATCCAAGGCCTGGTTTTGTGAATATTCCGCAATTTGCTGGGGCGTTGGAATGCGAGATGGATTTTCCCAAATTCGTTGGCGGTGTTGTTCAATTAAGTAGTGGGTAGTTTCAAAAAATAAACCCCGCTTACCGCCAAAATGATAGGTAATGGCCGATACATTGACGCGCGCAGCGGAAACAATGTCACGTACGGAAGTGGCACTGTATCCCTTACGGGCAAAAATGCGGGCCGAGGTTTTTAACAGTTTAAGCCGGGTGTCTTTCATGATAATTATTATAACAAAAAGAATCCCTAAATTCAAACAAACGTTTGAATTTAGGGAGTATGCAAACAAGTAAGCTATTAGTCCAGCCAGGACCAGGTATGGGTGCCGTTAAACAACGCGGTAATGCCCAGTTGGTCCCGGTACAGGATAATTACCGCAATGACCAGGCAGAGCAATAAAAATACTACCAGTGCGCTAACGGCTTTAGAGGAAGGTTTGGGCAGTAGCCGCGGTAGGGCGGTTTCTTGCGCGTAGTCAATGAAAATATACGTGGCGGCTGTAATGTAAATGGGGCGGAATACCACTAACAAAAGGGCCAAAGCAACCAGTAGCGGTAGGCACGCTATAGCGTATACGTTGTAAACAAAATTCCCGGCGCGTAAATCGTGCCCGGTTGCGCCCAAATAACACATAAAGAAAACAAGCCCCACATAACAGCTTACCCCAATGACCCAGCAAATAACTACGTGAATTAGGCGTAGTTTGCTAAGGAGCCAAAACCGGTTTTTTAGAAATTTGAGGGATTCGGTTCCGGCCTGGATGAAGGACTTGCCGTATAAAACGCTGGGTAAAAAACCTAATGAGCAAAGTTTCCACGCTTGGTAAAGCGCTTCCTTGGCGGCCCGTATGGAGGCGGGGGTGCGGTTATTCTTTTTGGGCAGGCGGTCTAAAATGCGCTTGGCAGTCAGCCAACTGTCAAACCAACTAAAAGGCCAAATGATCCAGGAATAGGGCACGGTCATTTTTAAGCAATCTGCGATGGTAGAATCTTTCCCTTCGGCCTTTAAAATGGCGGAAGCACTCATACAGCCGGTTAACAAGCCAATAGGGTAGGCTGCCAATGCTATACAGGTTCCCCCCCATAACAAAAGGACGACGGAAATGGTAACAGGAACTGTATCGCTATCTTTCCCGGCGGCTTCCCAAATTTCGGGCGGAATCCAATCAAAAGAAAGAACAAACAGGTAGTAGGCTACTCCAATGACAGCCCATTGCAACAAAGCAAACAATAGGTTTTCTTTTTCACATAGTAAGTGCATGATGGCTTTTTTGATGTAAAACCACCAGCAATTTTTCTGTTGAAGTTGGTCGGGCTGCTCTTTACAATTTTTTACAATGAGCTGTGCTTGTGTGGCTAATTCTTTGAGTTGTTTGCTTGAAGGATTCATAGTAGGCGTACCTCTTAAGGTTGTAACTTTTGCAGTAATTTTTTTAAATAATCATAATAATTATTTTTTGGCGCTTTCAAAAGGCGGGTTTGTAGTTGGGCAGGTGTAATAAACCTTTTGCGTAGGGCAATTTCTTCCGGGCAGGCGATTTCCACCCCTTGGTTGATTTGCATGCTGTGTACAAAGTTGCTGGCTTGCAAGACGCTCTCGTGGGTGCCGGTATCTAACCAGGCAAACCCGCGGCCTAAGCGCGCCACATGTAAATTGCCTTGCGCTAGGTAGCACTTATTCAAATCTGTAATTTCCAGCTCGCCGCGGGCAGAAGGTTGTAATTGTTTTGCAAGTTTAACAACTTGATTATCATAAAAATAAAGACCGGTAACGGCAAAATTGCTTTTAGGGCATTTGGGTTTTTCTTCTAAGGAAATGGCCTTCCCGTTTTTGTCAAATTCTACCACGCCAAAGCGCTCGGGGTCGTTTACCTCGTAGGCAAAGACGGTTGCTCCCGTACGCGGTTGGGCGGCCCGGGCTAAAATGTCGTCAAAGCCATTGCCGTAGAAGATGTTGTCTCCCAAAATAAGCGCACAAGCATCCGTGCCGATAAACTGTTCCCCTAAAATAAAGGCGTCGGCAATACCGCGTTTAACGTGTTGCACTACATAAGAAAGTTTGATGCCCCATGCGCTACCGTCACCCAGTACACGGCGGAAGTTGTCGTTATCTTCAGGGTTGGTGATAATGAGAATATCCCGCACGCCCGATTGCATGAGTACGCAAAGCGGGTAATAAATCATGGGTTTGTTATAAACGGGGAGTAAAATTTTAGAAATGGGTAGCGAGGCCGGGTACAAACGCGTGCCCGCACCACCGGCTAAAATAATGCCTTTCATGGTTGCTCCTTATTGGGTAAGTCTAGCCGTTTAGAGGCGGCTTCCACTACTTTATACAAAAAATCTATCTGTTTTTCAAATGCGCGCCCTTCCAACGAAATGGGGTCCGTAATATCGGCCTGCTGCCCTAGGGCGAATAAAGGCAAGAGCCAAATTTTATCGGTATATTGCGGATAACAATCCAGCAGACGTTCTTCGTGGGCACGCTCCATACAAAAAATAAGGTCCGCTTGAGCCAGGTCGTTTGCTGTTAAAGCCGTGGCTTGGTGTTGGGGAACCGGTAAGTGGCGGGTAAGCAGGGCTTGTTGTACTTTGGCAGGAACTACAAACCCCGGATTGGCGTACAGCCCGCGAGAAAAAATGGATATTTGCGGCAACATGGATTTTAAAAATTCCTGTGCCAAAAAACTACGGCAGATATTGGCGTGGCATATGAATAGGACGCGCATATAATTACTATACCAAATTTAGTAAAATATAATTCTATGAATTTGTTTTTAAAAATTCTTATTACTTTATTACTTATTTTTACCCCTTTTAGTTTTGGTGCCACGCAACCGTGGGCATTTTCGGTTTTGCAAGGAGGAATATGGGTGGTTTGGGCCGGGGTTGTGTTTTCCCGAAAAAAATGGGGAGTTTCCTCATTAGGTAAACCGGTAGTTTGGGTGTTTGGGGTGCTTATTGTGTTGGCCACAGTGCAAGGAATGTTTCCCCGTACCTTACTGGATGCGCATACTTGGTATCCCGCTACGTTGATGCGGTTGTACACCTGGGAGCATGTTTCTGTATTTATTACTTATTTGGCCTTGGTGCTAAGTATAGGGCAGATTTATCCCTCCTTCCGCGAGGTAAAACAAGGAGTATGGGTATTAGTTCTTTGTGCCGCGGCAGTGTGTATATGTGTGGTGTCGTTCCCGAAAGGAGAATATATTACCTACTTTACCAGCTTGCGTTCTATATGGGGTGGGTTAGGGCCGTTTTTAAACCGCAATCATGCGG
>JAZLAA010000100.1:0-3816 GCA_045612945.1 Elusimicrobiaceae bacterium | reverse complement strand
TGGGGCTTTTGGCAAAGCACTGAGCTCTTTATTTCATTAACAGGAGAAACTTGTATGACCATCACTTCACAAATTTGTAAACACATTTACCAGGCCGACGGGTCCACCCGCACCTGGGAGTTGGACTTCCCGCTTTTAAGCGAACAGGAACTTAAACTCTATGTAACCGACGCTTCCGGCACCCAAACCCAGGTGACCCAAAACTATGCGGTCAACCTGACGACCGGCGTGGTTACCTATCCCACCTTGGCCAGCGGCTTAGACCCCCTGGCCAGCGGCACCAAGGTAACCTTGCTACGCGCCACGGCCCCCACCCAGGAAGTTACGCTCACCCAGCAAGGCCGCTTAGATGCCAAAACGTTGGAGCACGCCTACGATAAACTTACGCTTTTAAGCCAGGAACTGGCCGAATGTACCGAGCGCTGCATCAAGTATGCGCCGTCGTCCGGCAAAACGGGGGCCGATGCCGACACGTTCCTAGCCGAGCTTAATACCCAGCAAACCCAGGCGCTCTCGGCCGCGTTAGCCAGTGTGGCCCAAACCGAAAGTACGCTGACCCAAAATTTAACTGCCGAAGCTTCTTCCCGTCAAAGTGCCGATACGTCTTTGCAGCAAAGTATTCAAACCGTGTCGGGGTTACTCTCGCAGGAAGTTTCCAACCGCCAAGGGGCCGACACGTCCCTGCAAAGTGCTTTGACGGCCGAAACCACCGCGCGGGAAAATGCCGATACTGCCTTGCAAACTAACATTACCGCCGAAGAGGCGGCCCGTTCGTCTGCCGATAGTACCCTGCAAGCCAACATCACGGCCGAAGCCTCCGCCCGTACGCAAGCGGTCAGTGCGTTGCAAGCGCAAGTGAACCAACTCAATTTTATTGAGTTTGTGCAAACCTTGCCGCAAAGCGGACAAGCCAAGTATATTTACTGCGTGCCGCAAGAAAATACCACGCGTGACGGCTACAGCATTGTACAGCTGTTCTTGTGGGATAGCACCGCCGGCGAGTTTGTAGCCGTGGGCGCGTTTGACGTGGACCTTGCGCCGCAATCCCTGCTCTACACCACCGATAAAGGCGCCGCCAACGGCGTGGCCGGGCTGGATGCAAACGGCAAAGTAACGGCGGGGCAAATCCCATATGCTACGGCCAGTACGGTGGGGGGCGTGAAGCTCAGTTTTGATGAAACCACCGCTACCCTGGCTATTATGGTGGGGGAGTAATATGCAACTTACGTATCAATCCGGCTTATTATCGCATAGCCCGCAACGGATCTGTTTGCAAGGGCCGGTGGCGTACACCACGGTGGGAACGCCCACCGTAACGGACGGGGTGCTGAGTAATTGCACGTCCGGCAGTTATTTAACCATACCGGCCTTCAATACTACCGTAGAAACATTAGCGCTTCAGCTAACGGTTACCATGGATAGCACGTTGTCCACGTTTCGTACGCTGGCGGAAATAGGAAACCTGGTATTTGAGTTTTATGGTAATAATGACCGGGCGTTACGTTTCCGCTATCTTGATACGTCCGGTACGGCGGTGTTTAAATATGCGGGGTACGGGCTGGTGCTGGGTACGCCGTTGCAGATTCGGTTTAGTTATGCCAGCAACAGCGGTACGTTAATTGTTAAACAAGGCAGTACCACCCTCTCCACCACAACGGTTACCATGCAAGCCCCTAAAGGGGATGTACTGGGGCGATTTGGTTATTTTTGGCAACCCCTCACCGCAGGTTCGGTGGACCTGAATGATACCTATATCTATGTAAACGGGAAGCTGTGGTTTGGCAAACAGCAAGCCCGCCGTGTAACGTGTAACGCAACGCTTGTGTGGAGTGCACCATGATATCTTTGGGTTTAACGTGGAAAGAAGTGCTCTACCTAAGTTTTATGGCCGGGTTTGTATGGTATGAGCTTAAACAAATCCGGCGCGATATCAAACGCCTGGAAACCAAAGTGGAACAGCACAACAACTTTGATAGGCGCATTATCCGCCTGGAAACTTTATTGGAGGTAAAAAAACGACATGAACTATAAATGGCTGGAACTCACCAAACAGTTTGAAGGGTTGCAACTGAAACCCTACCGGTGCCCGGCCGGTAAACTGACGATTGGCTACGGGCATAACTTAGAAGATAAGGGCATTTCAAAAGCCATGGCGGAGGATTTGCTCAAGGACGATATGTCCTATGCCTATATGGATGTGTATAACACCCTGCCTTGCTTTAAAACGCTCAACCAAGTTCGCCAGTATGTACTGGTGGATATGTGCTTTAACCTGGGGATTATGCGGCTGCTGGGTTTTAAAAAAATGTTGGCCGCCGTAACCCAGGGCGATTATGAACGCGCGTCTGCGGAAATGTTAGACAGTAAATGGGCGCGCCAAGTAGGTAAACGGGCTAAAAAATTAGCCAAAATGATGAAAAGAGGAGAACTGGTATGATGTGGTTACAAACTAATTGGAAGGATATTTTAGCGATTATCGGGGGCGTCGTAACGGTGGCCTCCCTGGTGGTTAAACTGACCCCCACACCTAAGGATGACAGTGTGGTGGCCAAAGCCATTCAAGCACTCTCCGTGCTGGGTTTGTTTAACCCGGACGGGAGCATGAGCAAATAATGAACGCCTATGCTGTGGTTATTGTGTTTTGCGCGCTTGCTTTGCTGGGGTGGCGTGCAAACGGCCGTAAAGCCGCCCGGTTGCAAGCACTTAAGGCCGAACTTAGAAAACAAGCGCAGGAACAACAACGTGCTCAAAAAATTAGGGATGTTGTTATTACTATGGATGAGCATACTGTTCGTCAACGGTTGCACGAAATTGCAAATAAGCAACGCTAGTGCGTGCCGGATCCCGTTTGATTACGGCGACGCAGGCGTAAACGCCCAAAACGCGCGGGCTTTACTGGTGCACTATTGCCTGTGTAAAGACGAACGGGCGTGTAAATAAGGGGTGTACCTGCCCATAAAAAACCCCCGGCCCAGGCCGGGGGGAAAAGTTAAACCGGCGCGGATTAGAAGTATTCCTTTCCGCCGGAAATAGCGTTACAGTAATCCTGGGCGTGTGCATCCCCCGAAGAAGGGGAACAGGTGCGGTAGGAAGTAAAGGTGCCGTTGTCCGCATCTTCGGTAATCACGGTGCAAAGGGTGTAGGGGTGCGCGCCAAAGCGTTGGGCACAAACCGTATTAGTGCTCATATATATGGAAAAATGTTTTCCACCGTAATCTCCGCTAACGGTTTTGGGGGTATCTACATCCAGCTTGTTCAAGGAAAGAGGCCAAGCTTCGCGTTGGGAACGATAGCGTTCCATAGACTCGCGGATGGCACTCATTTGGGACAGTGCTTCCGTCGCGCGGGAGCGTTCCACCGCCGTTTGATACTGCGGCAGTGCTACTGCGGATAAAATCCCCACAATCAGCACGACTACCAACAACTCAATTAACGTAAAACCTTTGTTCATGTTTTTCTCCTGTATGGGTTAATAAACCTCATAGATAGTATAGCAAAAAAGAATAAAAAATCCAGCTCAATTTAACCGGCAGTTTGCAAGAAGTTCGTGCAAAAAAACGTAATTTTTGGTAAAATATATACATCATAAACAACTCCTTAGTGCCAAGATAGCTCAGCTGGTAGAGCAGCCGCTTCGTAAGCGACAGGTCCGGGGTTCGATCCCCCGTCTTGGCTTTTTTTGCTGCCTATTTTTCCGCTATACTTCGTTCTCGCTTGGTCGCATACCTCCGCCTTCGGCGCGTCCCGCCAGTATTGCTCCCGCGCTGCGGCCTCGTCTAGCGAAAAAATCGTTTGCAAAAAATGCCTGTGGGTTGC
>JAZLAA010000099.1:0-13702 GCA_045612945.1 Elusimicrobiaceae bacterium | reverse complement strand
TTAGACCCCCCCCCACCAACGCGCCCCGCACATCTGAGAGGGGGGCGGCAGTGTACTAGTCTTGTTAACAACTGAATTTTATTTATCTACAACTTCAGCTTCTACCACGTCGTCTTTGGCACCCGTGGCACCAGCTTGGGCTTGCTCGGCACCCGGTTGAGGGCCCGCTTGTTGGGCACCCGCTTGGGCACCTGCCGCACCTTGCTGGGCTTTATACATCGCTTCACCCAGTTTTTGGCTGGCTTGCAAAGCAGCATCCGTAGCAGCTTTCATGCGTGCGGCGTCATCGCCTTTTAAGGCTTCTTTAAGGTCGCTGAGGGCTTGCTCAATTTTGCCGCGTTCTTCCTGGGAAACTTTATCGCCGTATTCCTTCATGGCTTTTTCCGTTTGGAAGACTACACTGTCACCTTGGTTTTTGGCTTCAATGATTTCTTTTTGTTTTTTGTCTTCTTCGGCAAATTTTTCGGCCTCTTTGACAAACTTATCTACTTCCGCATCACTCAATTTGTTAGATGAAGTAATAGTAATATGCTGTTCTTTATTGGTACCCAGGTCTTTAGCGGTTACGTTTAAAATACCGTTGGCATCAATATCAAACGTTACTTCAATTTGTGGCACGCCGCGCGGAGCAGGCGGAATACCATCCAGGTCAAATTTTCCAAGCGGCACATTGTCTTTGGCCATGGGGCGTTCACCCTGTAAGACGTTAATGGTTACCGCAGGCTGATTGTCCGACGCGGTAGAAAACACTTGCGTGCGGCGCACAGGAATCGTCGTATTGCGTTCAATTAAACGTGTGCATACTCCGCCCAAAGTTTCCAAACCCAAGGAAAGCGGGGTAACATCTAAGAGAAGTACATCTTTTACTTCTCCAGTTAAAATACCGGCCTGTACAGCGGCACCGATAGCCACACATTCCATCGGGTCAATACCGCGTTCAATTTTTTTGCCCACTAAATCTTCTACATATTTTTGCACAATGGGCATACGGGTCGGGCCGCCGACTAAAATAATGCGGTCAATTTTCTCTGTAGTCAGTTCCGCATCCGACAACGCCTGATTAACAGATTTGCCACAGCGTTTTACAATATCATCTACCAAGCTTTCCAGTTTAGCACGGGAAAGGCGCATTTCCAAGTGTTTAGCCCCGTCGGCACCGGCAGTAATATAAGGCAGATTGATGTCGGTTTCCATGGTGGTGGAAAGTTCAATTTTGGCTTTTTCGGCCGCGTCTTTTAAGCGCTGAGCCGCTTGTTTATCGTTAGACAAATCAATACCAGTTTGCTTGCGGAACTCATCCGTCATCCACTTAATAATGGCGTTATCCATATCCGTACCGCCCAGTTGGGTGTCGCCGGACGTAGCTAATACGTCAAACGTGCCTTCTTTGCCCATTTCCATAATGGTTACATCCAAGGTTCCGCCACCCAGGTCAAAGACCATAATTTTTTGTTCTTTGCCGGCTTTATCAATCCCGAATGCCAAAGCGGCGGCCGTCGGTTCGTTTACCAAACGAACAACCTCTAATCCCGCAATACGCCCGGCATCTTTGGTGGCCTGGCGCTGGTTATCGTTAAAATACGCCGGAACGGTAATCACAGCTTTTTCCACGGGTTCGCCCAAGAAGGCCTCGGCATCTTTTTTTACTTTTTGCAGTACAAAAGCGGATAATTGCTGAGGGGTAAATTCTTGCCCGCGCAAGTTATATTTATAATTTTCCCCCATTTTACGTTTAAAAGCGGTTACAGTACCTTCTGGGTTGGCAATCGCTTGGCGGCGAGCCGGTTCACCCACCAGCCGCTGTCCGTCTTTGGTAAAAGCTACATAAGACGGGAACGCTTTCCCACCAATAGAGCTACCTTCGGCAGACGGGATAATAGTTCCTCTGCCACCTTCCATGACGGCGGCGGCCGTGTTGGAAGTTCCTAAATCAATACCAATAATTTTTGCCATAATACATCTCCTTTGTTAAATATATAAATTACTTCTCATCTTTTTGTGAAGCCTGGCCCACTACTACACTGGCCGGACGTAATACTTGGCCGTTAATCATAAAACCCATTTTCACTTCGTCTATGACCAGGCCGTCTTCCTTCTCGGGGGCAGGCACCGTGGCCACTACTTCCTGGGTAGCCGGGTCGTAGGGCTTGTGGAGCACGTCCATTTTGGTAATTCCTTCCGCATGGAATGCTTTGTCCAACTCAGAAAGAATCATCCGCATTCCGTCTTGTAAGGCTTTGGGGTCTTGAGCCGTGTTATCCTGCAAGCTTTTTTGCTGGCGGATGAGCACTTCATACATCGGCAGCATTTTAAGGGCCAAGTCCTTCTTACCGTAGGCGATTAGCGCCGCTTTTTCGCGCTCGGTGCGTTTACGATAGTTGTCAAACTCTGCGTACAAGCGTACATACTGTTCGCGGTAGTCGGGTTCTGCTGGGGAAGATGTTTCTTCAACGGTTTCTTCGTCAGGTTGCTCTACTGTCAAAGATTCTTCCGCGGCACAACCTTGTTTTTGTTTTTTATTATGTTTACTCATAAATCTTCGTCCTCTAAGGGCAACGCGTTCCAATGATTAAGCGAAGCTTCCAACAAACTGCCAATGTAGTTCACTAAAGACATCACGCGCGTGTATTCCATGTGCTTGGGACCAATAATGCCTAACATGCCTACCGTTTTATCTCCTACGCGACAAGCGGTGGAAACAATGCTCAAATTTTTGAGTTCTTGGATAGCGTTCTCGCTACCGATGCTCACGCTTACGCGCTTGTCGTTCTTGTCCAATTCGGCCAGTTTAGCATTTAAAAGCGATGAAAACCGATCCCGTTCCTCCACCACTCGCATCATTTGTTTTAAATCTTCATAATCATCTTGCGAGGTATTTTCCAATAACCGCCCAATGCCTTCCACATACAGTTCATCGCCGCTGGTTTGGGGGCGCTCTATATCTTTAAGCACTTGACTGGCCACATCAGCCACACCGGCTAATTCGCGGTGGCCGGAGTGCAAGTATTGCCATAAAATTTGCCGCGCTTCCGCTAAAGTATGTCCGGCAATTTCATCATTGATAAACCGGCTTAATACTTGCAGTTTAGCAGGCGAAATCACCTCCGCCATCCGCACCGGCCAATGACGCACAGCTCCCGACTCAGTCACCAACACGGTTAGCATAGCTCCCGGGGCTAACGGGATAAACTCCAAGCGTTGGATGCGCTGGTCGTCCACTTGGGCGGTATATACGAACCCTGCCGCGCCGGAAAGCATAGCCAGTAGTCGCGAGGTTTGCACCAACATATTGTTTACCTCACTCACGCGCTCATCATACTGGCGCTCAATTTGTTCGCGCTCCCGGGCAGCCATTTTTTGCACGTTAGCC
The DNA here is from genome assembly GCA_045612945.1 of Elusimicrobiaceae bacterium. GTDB lineage: Bacteria > Elusimicrobiota > Elusimicrobia > Elusimicrobiales > Elusimicrobiaceae > Avelusimicrobium. The sequence continues at coordinate 10,332 of JAZLAA010000099.1, read as the reverse complement.
AAATAGTCCACGTAATAGCGGTAGGCTTTATCTGTGGGGATCCGCCCGCCGGAAGTATGCGGCTGGTAGAGGTACCCCTCTTGTTCCAGTTCCGCCATAATATTGCGGATAGTCGCACTGGAAACATCCTTTAAAACACCGTCGGCAATCATTTGCGAGCCGACCGGCCGGCGGGTTTCCACATATTGTTGAACTACCCAACGTAAAATTTTTTCTTTACGTGCTTTGGCAACTTCCGGTTTTAAAATACGCATGGTGCTTAACTCTCTTGGTGTTTTTTACCGTCGGGGAGTTTGGCTTTATTTTAGCACTCCCTTTTCTTACCTGCTAAAATTATAGGTAATTATTTTATTTTTGTCAACCCCCATTTTTGAGTGCTAGTTTTGAAAAATAGTTCAAGGGGCACAACACTTCTCTTTAATTGTTTGCCCACCCCATAGAAACACCGGACTGGAAGTACGCTAGGCAAATAAGTTAAAATACCTTTGTCCTTTTGGCTTTCAACCTTAAGTACAAATTAACAAGAGAGGTTTTGATGGAAAAAGAGACTGTGTTAGTGGGCCTGTCTGGCGGGGTGGACTCTGCCGCTACGGCCGTTATTTTAAAAGAGCAGGGCTACCGCGTCATCGGAGCAACCATGCTCATTTGGGACCCTTCGCTACCGGTTCCACAGGGAGCACACCAAAAAAATGCGTGTTTATCCCCCGAAAAAGAAGATTTATCCGAAATTGAATCCTTAGCTCAAAAACTGCAAATAGAATTTGTAACGGTAGATTGCCGGGCAGAGTATAAGCGGGTGGTGCTGGATAATTTCCGGCTGGAATATGCATGCGGGCGTACCCCAAACCCTTGTGTATTGTGCAACAGTTTAATTAAATTTGGCTTACTGCCCAGTGCCGCCGCCCAGCAGGGCATTAAATTTGATAAATTTGCCACGGGGCATTATGCTCGCGTGGAAAAAGATGTCCAAACCGGCCGATATCTGCTCAAAAAAGCAGTAGATACCGCGCGTGACCAAAGCTACTTCTTACACCGCTTAACACAACAACAACTAGCCCATGTACTGTTCCCACTGGGGGATAAGCACAAGCCCGAAATCCGCGAAAAAGCACGGGCCGCTGGCCTGAGTGTAGCCGATAAAGAAGATAGTATGGATTTTTATTGCGGAGATTATAACGATTTGCTGAACTTTCCCAACAAACCGGGCGATTTGGTTACGCTAGACGGCCACGTGGTAGCCCGCCACAACGGAATATGGAACTACACCATCGGTAAGCGCAAAGGGCTGGGCATTAGCGGGTTTCCTACCCCCATGTATGTGGTAAAAATAGATGCCGAGAAGAATCAAGTTATTATCGGCCCTAAAGAAGCGCTTTATTCCAGCACCTTACGCGCCCAAAACGTCAGCTGGGTAGCGGGACACCCTCCTGCCAACACCTTTGATTGTGAAATCAAAATCCGCAACTTACACGTGCCTGCCCCTGCCCAGGTACAGGTGGAAGAAGATGGCTCGTTTACGGCCCGGTTTAAGGAGCCGCAAATCTCTATAACGGCGGGGCAATCGGCAGTACTGTACCAACAAGATGTGGTATTAGGGGGCGGAATTATCGTGTAGTTGCCTTTTGGGCGTGTTCTTGTTACAATGGAAATATGCGCCAGGTTTGCATTGGAATCTACTTAGTATTTTGTTCGCTACCGCTACAAGCCGGAGGGAAATTCCCGCTTATGCGTATGCCCGTAGCACGTAGCGCAACCATAAGTACTGAAACGCTACAAAATGCGATTGGTCGCCAAATACTTCAAGCAACGGAGTTTTCCCGGGCAGCACGTTTGGTCCAGCAAGACCGTTCCGCTTATTTAAACTCACCTGATATGCTACCGTTTTTACAAATGGTTCCGCTGAGCGCAGGAACACTGGGGGCCTCCTCAGAAACTTTTTTAGAAAATCCATTTTTTGCTATTAAGAGTGACCGATTAGCCTTCTCTTGGTTTGAACCGGTAGAGAGTGATTTGCACTTGCTTTCTCGTTATAAAAACAATGTACGCAAGCAACTCAAAGTAGAACACCACCTTGTCACTGATATGGACTACGCTTCCCTCATCCCGCCGCAAGCACGCAAAATTTACATTGGGGAAGAACACAACCAACCCACCATTTACCGGGCCGTAGAAGCGTTATTGTTGGCCTATCGGAAAAAGTACCCGCAACGCCCGGTTATTTTATTAACGGAATTTGTGTCAGACCGGCTTTTCCCTTGGGGCAAACCGGGAGCGCGGGTGCCCCAGTTAGAAATGCCTCTTAGACGGAATAATGAAGATTTTGATTTTTTAAACCGCCTTATGGACAATGGAGTGGACGTGATTGGTTTGGAAGATACCCTTTATTTTCAAGACCATGCCCAACCCTTTAACGCAACCGCCAAAGAAACTTCGTCCGTTTACGGCATGCAAGAACGTAACGCCCATTGGCGGCAGATTATTGACGAAGTTTCCCGCCAAAACCCGCAAGCGGTGTTGTTTATTTACGCCGGAGTTATGCACACCCACTATCGAGCCCCATTTAGCCTTTCCACCACTTCCAACCAAAATTTTGTATTACAAATGGAAATGGATTATCTAAAACCAGACTTGCCGTTTGGTTTTATTATGCGCCATTCCCCACTGGCCCACGCAGAAAAAAACCAGGTTACGGTTCTTTCGTGGCCCAAAGGCAGTATATGGCGGGTACGTAGCGGGTTTGATAAGTGTTTGATTTTTCCGCAACTCCCCACACAAGAGGTTCCCTAAACTATGCGTAATTTTTGGCTAAGTTTGATCTATTTACTGGCACTACCGCTGGGGGCGGAAGTAAGCGTTATCTCCGTTACGGACACCACCCAACATTCCCAAAAAGAAGATTTTTACCACACTTTTGAGTATTTTATTTCCTCTCCGGGCAAACAAAGTGCGAAATGCCAAGCCACCCGTATTGCACCACGTTGGTTCGCCACAGCGGCACACTGTGTGTATGATTTATGCCAAAAACAATGTACCTTGCAAGTAGATTTATTAGAACAACCAGTTTCTGTGTTGGCTAGCGTGCTACATACTGCTAAAAACCCGGCTGTCTTTGTGCATCCTAACTACAATCCGCAACAAGTGCCACAGGACGATTTTGCCCTGTTTCGTTTAGACTTATACCGTGCCCCCAAGATGTATTATCGCCGGGCTTCCAACAATTCACAGCCTAACATGGTCGTTTCGGAAGCGGACTTTACGGGATTTTTAAATAAGAACCGCCGGGCCAAAAGCCAATACCGCCACGTACTAAGCCCTTCTTTTCCCCCCATTGCTGAATTTGACCCCGGCAACTATGTGCTGGACCGTAACCTGTCCGTTATTGCTATTTTTGACGGCAAACGGGAAGTAAAACCCAACCCCTACCCGGTGTATTATGTAAAAGAATTGGGGTATGCGTATACTTCTAACTTCGGAATCCGCAAAGGGATGAGTGGCTCAGGCGTGATGACAAACACCGGCGAGCTGGTGGGTATTATTTCTGCCATGAAAGGGGCGGATTGGTTCCGTGGCAATAAAAAAACAATGCATGTAGATTGGTTCGTGTTCTCGGTATTTAACCAAAGCTTGGTGTCTTTTATGCGCTCCGTTATGGGGAGCGATTTTAACAAAGTAGAACGCAAAGATGCTTACCCGTATTTAGTCAAAAAAACCCGCAAAAATTTTGCTTCTGTAGTAGCCGTTGTAAAAGGGAACCCCAGTCCCCAAACCCCAAACCGCTAATGCGGATATTTTACACTACCCCGCTTTTTTGTTATACTAAGAGTACAATTTAATCTGTTTTTGGAACCGTTTTAGAAACGGGTACTTAAAAAGTTCTACTCAAGTCCAAAAGCAGCCGATATTAGGCACAACATATCCGAACTGATCCTTCGGGAAGGTTGTGCCGAGTGTTTGTCTTTTTTGTTTCATGCAATTAAGACAAACCACGGCTGTTGCTGTTAAGACCTTGAGTAGACTTGGCAGTAAAAGCCGTTTTTATGTGGCTTCATAAACAGTTAAATTGAATTTAACCGAAAGGAGTTCTTTATGAAGAACACAAACGGGGGGTTCACCCTCATAGAATTGTTGGTCGTAGTACTCATTGTCGGTATATTAGCCGCCGTAGCGTTGCCTCAATATACCAAAGCCGTGGAACGAAGTCGCTTAGCCGAGGTGTGGAGCACCATGGGCGAAATCCGCAAAGCATTGGCCGTAAAAATGCTTAGTGAACCTGAAGCGAGGGATGAATCAGATGTTAGTAATTGGAATCCTCAAAATTTAGATGTTTCTTTGACTTGTGATTTTGCTTCTGGTGCTGGATGTCAGCTTCCATGTCCTCCTGGGCGTTGGGATAATAATAATAATGTTTGTTCCTACCGGACCGATTCCTCAGTGTCTAATCCTACCGTGCGGTTTGATGGAGCGTATAGTATCCCCAGCGGGAGTCTAAAATACATTACCCTCAAATTAGACAACAATGGCCGCAGCTGTTCGGGTGACAGTGCCACCTGTAAATACTTAGGCATTGAGTAGCTTAAATTGCCCCTAAAAAGCCCCGCCATAAGCGGGGCTTTTAAATTATTTTTTTCCTTCGCGCCGTGCTTTGCGTTTGGCTAAGCGCTCGGCTTTCGTAGTGCGGCGTTTGTAGCCGGCGTGCTCAGGCGAGATGGGCGCTTCTTCGTCAAAGTCGCCATTCCACTCAAACTCTTTGCCGCCTACTACCAGCAAATCGCCGTCTTGCACGCCTTGTTTTAAGAGTGCCTTTTCCAGCCCGATTTTTTTGAAAATTCCTTTCAGGCGCGTAACGGCTTCCGGTTGAGAAAAATTGGTCATAGCAATAAATTCTTCCACTTTTTTGCCGGTAATATGCACTACATCATTTTCATCGCGCGTAATGGTAAAAATCGGCTCTACCTTATGCACTACGGGTTTTTCTTCTTCCGCTGTTATTGGTTCCACGGGAGTAGCTGCCAAAATTTTAACTACTTCGTCCAGCACCTCTTTAATGCCTTGGCCCGTGGCAGCGGAAATCAAAAACACCTTTTGTTTTTTGCGTTTTTTACACAACTCTTTATATATTTTTTCAGCACCGGGCAAATCCGCTTTATTGACGGCTAAAATACGCGGTTTATCAAAGAGTTTCTTATTAAATGTTTTAAGCTCTTTTTCAATTACTTTTATGCTTTCTTGCGCAGATAATCCGTCAAACCCGTCCGGATCCACCAGGTGCAACAAAACCCGGGTACGCTCAATATGTTTTAAAAACTGAAGCCCCAAACCTTTTCCTTCACTGGCCCCTTCAATAATACCGGGAATATCGGCCGTGGCAAAGCTGAGGCCTTGGTGTAAGGTAATTCCCAAATTAGGGTTTAGCGTGGTAAAGGCATAATCAGCAATACGCGGACGCGCGGCTGAAATGCGACTTAAAAAGGTACTTTTCCCTGCATTCGGGAATCCCACTAAACCTAAATCCGCCAAAATTTTAAGCTCCAAAATTAGCGTTACTTCTTCCCCGGGCAAGCCATTTTCAGCAATGTGCGGAGCTGTGTTTTGTTGGGTTTTAAAAGATTGGTTCCCGCGCCCGCCCGCGCCGCCTTTTGCCACGGTAAATTCCTGGCCAGGCTTAGTCATATCTACTAAAAATTCACCTTCCAAAGTGCGTACAATCGTGCCGCAAGGAACATATACATAACGGTTCTCCCCAGCGCGGCCTGTTTTATTATAAGAGCCGCCTTTTTCGCCGTTGGGGGCATCAATATGCGGGTGATAGGCCAGTTCCAAGAGCGTCGTTAAATTGGGTTCGGCTTTTAAGATAACGTCGCCTCCGCGCCCGCCGCATCCGCCGTTGGGGCCACCAAATTCTATGAATTTTTCACGCCGAAAAGACAAACACCCATCCCCGCCTTTACCGGCGGTAACATAAATTTTAACACGGTCTAAAAAACTGCCTGATTGCATAAAATCTTCCTAATAAAAAAAGCGGCAGGGCATCCCCCGCCGCTTTTACTTGCCAAAAGTTTATTTGTCCGCTTTTTTAGCAGCCGGTTTTTTAGCGGCAGCTTTCTTGGCGGGCGCCTTGGTGGCCTTTACGGCCGGCTTGGCGGCTTTGGAGGCCGCGGCTTTTTTGGCAGGCGCTTTGGTTTCCGCAACTTTGGGGTACACGGAAATTTGTTGTTTGCCTCTTTTTACCCATTCAAAGGTAACAATGCCGCTTACGCGGGCAAAGAGGCTATCGTCGCTAGCACGAGAAACGTTAGTTCCGGGCAGGAACTTCGTACCGCGTTGGCGCACGATAATTTCCCCAGCGTTTACAAACTGGGAGCCGTAACGTTTAATACCTAAACGTTGGCCGTGGCTGTCTCTTCCGTTAGAGGAAGAACCTTGTGCTTTTGTATGTGCCATGGTTTAATCTCCCAATTTATAACTGGATATCCGTGATTTTAATTTGCGTTAAGTTTTGTCTATGGCCCTGGGTGCGTTCGTACCCTTTTTTGGGGCGGCGTTTATAGACAATCACTTTTTGACCTCTCAAGTGTTTAACCACTTGAGCGGTGACCTTGGCAGCCGTAGCTGCTTTGGTATCTGCTGAGGTACCTTCTTCGTTAGCGGCCCACAGAACTTTCAGTTCTACGGTATCACCCGCTTTCGCGTCCAGCTTTTCAACCTGCAGATCTTGACCGGGTTTTACCCAGTACTGTTTTCCACCAGTTTCAATTATTGCGTACATAAGTTTATTCCACTAACAACTGCCGTAAGCCGGCAGTTCCGTTAGTATATATATTATAGCATAAATTGTGTCAAACCGGTTCTATTTACCCGCAAGCGGGAAAGGCTTTACAGCGATAAAAAGAAATCTTCCATACGCTGAGCTGCCTCTTTTTTATCAAACCCGGCTTGTTGCACATGCATAGAGGCATCTTTGCGTTTGAAATTTTTTGTTTGGGTTAAAATGACTTCTGCCCAATAGTCCGGCTCCTTCTCAAGCGGGATAACGGTACTGTTACAGACATTTGCTTCCGTTGTAACCGCGTCGGAAACAAAACAAGGCAAGCCGCTGGCTTGTGCTTCCAGCCAAACTAGGGGTAACCCTTCGCAAAAAGAAGGAAGAACAAAAGCATCAAACGCGTTATAATATCGTGGGGTATCCGGCCGGGCCCCTGTAAAAATTACCTGTTCTCCCATCCCCATTTTTTGAGTCTGTTCCCGCACGCTCTGTGCTAGCGGGCCACTACCTACCCATACCAACCGAGCTGCCGGATTTTGTGCTACTACCTGTTTAAATAAGTTCAAAATAAAAGAAGGATTTTTATCTTCCACTATTCTCCCCACAGTTCCCAGTACAAACTGACCGCTTAAACCAAGCTCCCGGCGTACCTGTTCCCGCACCGTAGCCGCAAAAGAAAAGCGTTTGGTGTCTATCCCCTGGTATAACACCGTAAACGTGCGGGTCCCAAAAAAGGCTTGCCCCACTTTGTGCGAAACGACCCCTTGCACATCGGTAAACATCCGAATACACCAGCCACTTATTTGTTTTTTGAGTTTCTGCCAATAGGTGGGGGCCAGCACCCCCGTTCCGTGGCACAAGATAACCACTTTTTTAGCCCCGGCACATTTGGCTAATAAACAGGGAAAGAGCAAAAGCGGAAAACTGTTATAACAAAAAACATCATACTGCTTGCGGCGAATAAGTTGGTACAGTTTGATATAAAATTTAAGACGGGCCAGCAGGTTCCAATCTTGGCCTTGCGAACATAAAAAGGTGTCTCCATTTGTAAGCACCTTTTGGGCAAAAGTTTGGTTTAAATTACGGTTGCTCAAAATAGCAAAATCGAAGGAAATCTTTTCTCTATCTACCTGGTCATACCAATTAGCAAGCAAAGTTTCTATGCCTCCTGCCTGCAAAAACACGTCGTTAAATAAAAGCACCTTACGCGGCGTAGCATAAGCGGGTTCCCGCACTGCTATTTTTGTACACCGGGCAATACGCTTTACAAATAAGCGGCGCAACATCCAAGAAATCCCTGGTAATCCAACCCCCCAGCGCGTTAAGCGGGGGGCTGTTACAAATAGCCAGGCAAAAACTTTTCCGGGCCTACCCATTAACGTAGTTTTAAAAAGGTATTTCCGGTGCGTGTGCAAAATGTGATACGCCTGTTTCCACTGGGCGGGAGTAGCATTCTTATCCACCCCGGCAGCCATGACAAATACACTGGTAAAGCTAACTAGGCCATCCCGCACGGGCCCTAGAGCCCGGGTAAACCCATTTTTTTGGCAAAGCGCGTATAAATTTTCCCATAAAGTTACCACTGGATAACGAACTTGGCTATCCGTATTGCACACCGCTGAAGAAGCTCGCTGATAGTAAAAATAAAGTGGGATATCCGTGCAGATAATCCGTTGAGCTTGGGCGGCAAACCGGGTAACAAACAACCAATCTTCCCCCACCCGGTAACGGGTATCAAAACGCAGGGCTCCCAGGCATTTAGAATCATATATTTTATTCCAAACAAAAAAATCTTCTTTTTGGATAGAAGCACACAAAAAATCTTCCAGCGAAAGATTTTTTTGGGTTGCTTGCGCTAAGCGCAACCCCATTTGGCGGGGACCCTTTTCGGGCACGTAATACACATTACACCATGTCATCTCAGCCTGTGTTTTTTGCTGTAAGGTTACCAGGGTTTTGTAAAAAGATGGGTCTAACCAATCATCGCCGTCCACAAAGCTAAAAAATTCCCCATGCATTTTATCCAAGCCAACGTTACGAGCCGCAGATACCCCGGCATTTGCCTGGTGCACCACACAAATTCGACTATCTTTTTGAGCATAAGCTTGGCAAACGGATAAGCTGTTATCGGTAGAGCCGTCATCTACTAAAATAATTTCCAAGTGAGGGTAGGTTTGTGCTAAAAGGCTATCCAAACATCGCGACAAAAAAGGCGCCACATTATAGACGGGAACAATTACGGAAATAAGCGGGGCTGTAGGCACGGCCTTATTGTAGCAAATTCAGCTAGGCAAGCAAAGGCGCGCCAAATTTAATAAAATATAAGTAACAGCTTAACTGATTATGCCTACCACTATGAAAGAAGATTATTACCAGATACTCGGTATCGAAAGAACCGCTACCGAGGCAGAAATTAAGTCCGCGTTTCGTAAACAAGCCATGAAGTTTCACCCGGACCGCAACCCCGGCAACAAATCTGCCGAAGAACAATTTAAAAAAGTAAATGAGGCGTTTTCCGTCCTTTCCAACCCGCAAAAAAAGCAAATGTACGACCAATACGGCCACGAAGGAATCAACGGAGCCGGCGGATTTGGCGGTTTTAACGCCAGCGGATTTGGAGATATTAACGATATTTTCGGTTCCGTGTTCGGGGATATTTTTGGCGGCGGGTTTGGCGCCAGGACCCGCACCCCACGCGCCCAACGCGGCGAAGATTTAAAACTAGACGTTACCCTTACCTTAGAAGAAGCCTTTAGCGGCAAAGAATTGCCGGTCGATTATACCCGCCTAGACAATTGCTCCGTGTGCGACGGCTCCGGCGCGGCACCCGGTTCGCAACGCAAAACCTGTCGCTCTTGTAACGGTTCGGGCCAGGTGACGTACTCTCAAGGATTTTTTAGTATGCGCCAAGTCTGCCCGGATTGTGGTGGCAAAGGTAGTGTAGTAGAAAAACCCTGCAGTGAGTGCCGCGGCACCGGCCATAAACGGGTAAAAGAAAAAATTACCGTCAAAATCCCTTCCGGCGTGCGCACGGGGGTCACCTTGCGTGTTTCTAACGGTGGGGATATTGGGCAAAACGGCGGCGGGTTTGGCGATTTGTACGTAGAAGTACATGTAAAAGAACACAAGGTATTTCGCCGGGAAGGGGATGATTTACTCATAGAAGCCCCTATTACCTATCCGCAAGCTGTGCTAGGCGGCAGCATTAAGGTACCCACTATTGAGGGCAAGGAAATAGAAATTACTATCCCCAAGGGGACCCAATTTGGCGAAGTGCTTAAAATGCAAGGCAACGGCATGCCGCGCCTGGGTAAAAAAGGCTTTGGCGATTTGCTGGTGCAAGTAAAAATTGAGGTTCTCAAAAAACCCACCGCCAAACAAAAAGAACTGTTAGAAGCTCTGGCCGCGGAAACCGGCGGGAAGAAAAGTTTCTTTAAAGAATTGTTTAGCTAAAATATAAGCCGAACAAGCCCCGCCAAACGCGGGGCTTTTTGCTGGCAATTTTTTAGCTTATTCAACGCCTAAGTATTTGCAGGCGGCAGCGTCGCCCGAACAGCTACGGCCGGAGT
>JAZLAA010000098.1:0-18870 GCA_045612945.1 Elusimicrobiaceae bacterium | reverse complement strand
GGCTCTTGCGTGGTGTATCAAAATGGCGCCCTCTAGGCGCGCCGAGCTGTCGTCGAGAGCGTGTCCATTATAGTGTACCATTGTTCTTATACTCCGTTTTCTCACTCGGTATTATCATCGGTGGGTTTTGGCCAGTTCGAGTTTCACCAGTGCGTAGCAAAGATTAGCGACTACCGGCAATTCTGCCTCACGTTCCAAGAATACCCTACATGTGAGAAAATTCTGGGCTAGGAACTTAAGACAAATGGGTTTATGCTATTTCTTGTCCTCTCAGCTGAATATGCTAAAATAAATAAAACACATGATAGAGGGCTTCTTATGGAACAAAAAGTACTTATGCCGGGGGAAGTAGCTGGCAATTATGATGAAAAATGGACGAAAACATTTGATTTACAGTTTTTGATTTTGTGGCTTGTGTTGTTTGTCATATTGCTTATTTGGACAATTGTTGCAGACCCGCATTTGTTTGAAGCGCGCAGGTTTTTCATGATGACGGGCGTAAAACTGTTTGTCATGATGATGTTGGCGTTGGGGGGCGGCTTATTATGCCGTCACTACTGCCATGTAGATGCAAAAGGGTATATTATGACCTCTAAAAATGGTTGGTTTAAAGTTAACTATACCCGTAAAATCCAACACTTTGCGGCGTATTTAGTGCCGCTATTGAGCCCGCCGACAGAACCGTTGGGGATTTTGCCGCATTTATGGGAATCTTTATTTGTACTTTTAATGTTTTTGATACTGATAAAACCCATACGCGAACGCTCCACTTTTTTTATGTTGCAGTTTAACTCATTAGACCGGGTGGAAGACCGGCCCAATACACTCAAATGGATTGTGCTGGGCAATATGCTCCCCGGACTGTTGATTATTACTATTTTTAAACAAGTGTTTGAAACCTATTTAGGTTTGCCATTACTTGCGGCTGTGGTGGTTTTTACTGTAGCTATCGGGGACGGATTAGCCGAGCCTGTGGGAACTTACTTAGGAAAAAAGAAATATGTCGTTCCGTCGTGGAATATGAAAAATCGGTACGTGCGTTCTTACGCCGGCAGTGCCTGTGTATATATTTGTGCATTATTATTTCTTGTCTTATATAGGGGACAATTTGCTAGCCCGCAGGAATTTTGGACGGCGGTGGTAGTATTCCCGCCGGTAATGACGTTTGCGGAAGCTTTTTCGCCCCATTCCATGGATACGCCGATTATGATGTTAGTGGGGTTTTCGCTCTTGTTTGGAATCTGTGCCGTTTTGTAACGGGTAGTGTGGTTGCGTATGGATATTACCTATCTTCTTTGGTTGCAAGATATTAGAATCACTGCGCATGACGGTTGGACCACGTTTATGCAAGGGGTTTCTTCGTTTGGGTCCTCTTACGCGCTTTTATTGCCTATATTGATTTATTGGTGCTGGGATAAACGGCGCGGACTGTTAACCTTGGCCTCGCTTTATGTATGTCTTGCTTTGACCGCCCTTATTAAACTAACCGCTTGCGTCTATCGTCCATGGGTAAGAGATCCACGCGTAGTTCCGGCAGGCAAATTGCCGTCTAGTTATTCCTTCCCTAGCCGGCATACTTCCATGGCAACTACCATTTATTTGGGGGCCTCGGTAACTTTATGGCAACATAAAAAAACCAAATGGCTCGTTGTTTTATGTGTCCTGGCGGCTTTGTTAACAGGGTTTTCACGCAATTATTTAGGGGTACACACGCCGCAAGATGTGCTCGTTGGGCTTATACTAAGTGTGGTATGTTTGTGCGGTGTTTGGAAGTTGGGCGGATATTTGCAACAACATCCGGAAAACGAAAACCGCATTTTGCTTATCACAGCGGTAGCCTGTTTGATAGCGTTGGGATATATCTATTATAAATCCTACCCTATGGATTATGTAGATGGAAAATTACTAGTTAGCCCCCGCAAAGCCATACACAGCGGGTTTGAAAGCATAGGGGGGTTGTTTGCCTTTTGTCTTGCGCGCTATATTGAGAAAACATGGATTCGCTTTCAAGCAACCGGCCTTCATATGAAGGGCATTGTATATGGAATGATTGGACTAATCCCTTTATATCTTTTACTAGAGTATACCGAAAAGCCCCTTAAACATTTATTAGGGGCCCCTATGGGCTGTTTTACCTGGGCCGCCTGTTTAACTTTCTACATTGTGGCGCTATATCCCTTGATACTGAAATGGCGCTTTGGCCAAAAATAGTATGTGTTGCCTTGAGGAAGGTTTGTTGTGGGTATAGTGCCCGCAAGTATGTAGAATGGGCACTATAAAAAGGGCGGTTCGATATTATATTGGGCATAGAACTTTTGAGTGTTATAGTGTCCAAACTGTGACCACTCGTTTCATAGTTTTTGAGAGTTTTTTGATACTTCTTATACTTTTCTCGTCGAGCGAGTATAATTATACTATAAGTGAATTTTTCGGAAACTTGAGCGTTGCGGATAGTAGTGCCACATTTTAGACGTATAATTTAGATTTTGTCGACGAGGAATAATAAAAGATACGGGCATTAACTGTGTACCATACAGGGTCCACTAACAATATACAAGATTAGCGTAATTTTGCTCAAAAAGTATCGTCGAGAAATAATAAAAAAACCCGTTCCTTTGCGGAACGGGTATATTTTAGAAAGAACGCCCTCTAGGAGAATCGAACTCCTCTTTTCGGATTGAAAATCCGACGTCCTAACCGATAGACGAAGAGGGCACTACAAAGTGCGCCCGGTGAGACTTGAACTCACGGCCCCCCGCTTAAAAGGCGGATGCTCTACCACTGAGCTACGAGCGCAAAAAACTAGCGGGCTTAATCACAATCGGGTTAAACCCAACACATATAGTATATCAAAATTTAAGTAGTATGCGCAACTAAAATTTAACGGGAAAGAACAACAGCAATACTTACTTCTTTATCATTATAGCAATTTATAAAATACCCCGCAAGTTTTTTGCACGCACGTTTGACAGGCATGTATCGGGTTTATTACCATATATAAAAGGGCCGGTTGCGTAGAACCGCCCAAGAGAGGGTTTGTATGACAAAAAAGATTATCAGCTCGGCCCATTCTCCGCGAGCCATTGGGCCGTATTCGCAAGCAGTGGAAGACGGGGGATTTGTCTTTACTTCCGGCATATTGCCGATGGATCCCGTCACCGGCGAGATTTACAGCGGCGACGTGCAAGTACAAACTGAACTGATTTTAAATAATTTATCTGCTATTTTAAAAGAAGCCGGATGTACCTTAAAAAATGTGGTTAAAACTACCGTGTTTATGACGGACTTAACCAAATTTGCCGAAATGAATGCCACCTACGCTTCTTTCTTTACCGAAAACCCGCCCGCCCGCAGCACGGTGCAGGTAACGGCACTTCCGAAGGGAAGTGTGGTACAAATTGAAGCTATCGCCAAAAAATAAGGAGCGCATATGACCGTTCAAGACGAGTTGCTCTCCACCCGTACCAGCGGTATTTTGTTGCCGCTGGGGGCTATGCGCACCCGGCAGGATTGGGGCGTGGGGGATTTCTCTTGTTTGCGGCAGTGGACGGAGTTTTTAGCCGGGCTGGGGGTTAAATTTATCCAAATTTTACCCCTGCAGGAAACCGCCCCCGGTGTGAACTGCCCTTATAGCGCACTGACCGCCTTTGCTACTGACCCGGTTTACGCCGACGTGGAAGACATCCCGGATATTGCGGCCAGCTCGCGCGCACAGGAGTATATTGGCGCGCTTTCGGTGTCCATTATGCAGTGGCAACAGGCAGATAAAATTCAATTTGCCGAAATCAAACAAGCCAAACTAAAAGCTTTGTGGCTGGGATACCAAACATTTTTAATTCACGAGATGGCCGCCCACACGCCACGCGCACAGGCGTTTGAGGCCTACTGCGCAGCCCAAGATGCGTGGCTAAACGGCTATGCGCTGTTTAGGGCGCTAAAAGATTTTCACAAGTGGCAAAGCTGGACCACCTGGCCCGCCGATTTGCAAGATATCCACAGCCCGGCCGTAGCCGCCTTTGCCGCCGAATACCGCGAATATGTGGATTATTTTAAATATATCCAGTGGATTTTAGACCAGCAGTTGCGCCGCGCCAAAACATACGCACAAGAAAAAGGCATTTATATTTTTGGTGATATTCCCTTTGCTACCAATTTAGACAGTGCCGAAGTGTGGGCGGAAAAAGAAAACTTCCGTCTGGGGTGGGAGATTGGCGCCCCGGCAGACCAATTTTCTAATACGGGCCAACGCTGGGGGCTCCCGGCGTATGATTGGCCGTATCAGTTTGCACACGGGTTGCATTTATGGCGGCGTAAAATCCGCCGCGCTACGGAACTGTACGACATTTTCCGTCTAGATCACCTGGTGGGTTTTTTCCGTACCTATGTGTTTGCTCCCGGTGAAACGCAAGGTGCGTTTGATGTAGAGGGCGAGCAAGCCCAAATTGACCGCGGTTACGCGTTTTTGCGTATGGTGCTGGACGAAGCCCAAGGCAAACTGCCGGTGGGAGAAGATTTAGGGGTTATCCCCAACTATGTACGCCGTATGTTGGTGGACTTAAAAATACCCGGCTATAAAGTGCTTCGCTGGGAGCGCGAGGACAACGGTTGGTACCGCGAACCGCGCAACTACCCGGTTGTTTCTTTAGCTACCACATCTACGCACGATACGGAAACCCTGCGCGGCTGGTGGGAAACCATGGACATTAACGAACGGCGCAACATTTGGGAAATGATTTCCGCCCAGAAAACGGACGGCAACGTGCCGTTTAATTTAGACACTCAGCGCGCTATGTTGCACCGCGTGTTAGGTAGTGCCTCGGCCCTTACGCTGTTTGCCTGGCAAGACATTACCGGCACCTTAGAGCGCGTAAACACGCCCGGCACGGTGGGCAGTGAAAACTGGACGTACCGCAGCGATGTTACCCCGCAAGACGCGCATGAGAAATACGGCGCGCAACTGGAAATGTTTTCACAGTTACTGCGCGAAACCGGGCGCGCTAAATAATCGTTTAAAACCCCCGGCTTACCACCGGGGGATGTTTATTTGTTTTAGTCTAATAGACAAGCCGTTTCAGTAGCGGAGCACATGCCTAATTTAGCACACTCTCCGGCGGCATCAGAACTACAGTAACGCTGTCCGGTACGAAAAATACCCAGCTCTATCCCTTTGTTATCCTTCGTGAAATAAAACCTGCGAACATATTCAGCAATTCCAAAACCTAAAATGTCACCATTAGCAATGTTATAAGTACAATCACTCCACTTGGCGGTGGGGCAGGTTACACTGCACCGGGTTCCGCTTGCATACGTGCAGGACATACCAGAAATTGCTACATCCAGGTCTGTAAAGGGAATGGCGGTAGCTGGGTCACCCCACATTTCGCTTCCGGTTCCGCTTAGTTCTGCCACCGTGGCCGCTTTGTGCAGACTATTTAGGTTTGTCCACACTTCGGTTAAACGGCTTTTTTCTACGGCTTTTTGGTATTGCGGCACGGCTACCGCCGCTAAAATACCCACAATTAACACTACTACTAACAACTCTATGAGGGTAAACCCCCGTTCCTGATTTTTCATAACTACCTCTCTTGTTTTAGTTTGAATTTAATCCCTCAGTTACACACAAAAACGGCTGTGTAATTGAGCTCAGGAACGGGACTCAAGCATACAGCCGTGATTTGCCGTACATAACGGCAAACACTCGGCGCAGCTGGGTCTAGATTCCCAAGCTGCACCTCAATAGCGGCTGTTCTTGGCGTTCCTGATACGTTTTGTACCCCGTATTCTGCGTACGGTTCCAAAAACAGATTAAATTGTACTCTTAGTATAATAAAAAAGCACCTGTTTTTCAACAAGTGCAAAAGAGAGATTACAAACACAAACTCTTTATTTTTTAGCTTCTTTAAGCTGTTGTTTCCACGCTTTTTTGGCCGCTTTTTGCTTCTTTTGGGCCTCGCCGCTGAGCAACTCCTCTACCCGCTGGGCTTTAACTGCCGGCAAGTTTTCTTCATCTGCTTTAATTTTAGCTTCCCAGTAGTTTAGTTTGGTGCGTTCTTCACCCAGGCGATTTTTCATGTAGATAAGCTGTGCATCCACCTGCTCACCTACCAAGCCGGTAAGTTCCTCCTTAATAGCGGCTTGTTTGGCAAGCGGGGCTTTTTTGTATTTTTTAATTAAACGCTTAATTTGCTTGCGCCGCGCCTGGAATGCAACCTTATCCGTTGCCGCGGTAGCGGCCTGTGCAGAAACAGCTACTTGCTTTGCCGCGGCCAACGGGCTTAATACACCTAAACATAAAGCGAATAAAACCATTTTTTTCATAAAAAACTCCTAATCCAGGGCATTGTCTTTGACCCCGGCTTCTTTGAACCCTTGGGCACGCAGTTTGCACGAATCGCACACACCGCAGGGTTTGTCCCCGCCCGCGTAGCAACTCCACGTCAGCTCAAACGGTACGTGTAAACTGGCGGCTAAACGCACAATTTCTGCTTTAGATAAGTTCATCAGCGGGGCCAGTACTTCTATCCCTTGGCTGACCCCCTGTTGGGTTCCGCGCACAAGTGCTTGGGCGGCCGCCTGATAAAAATCGGGGGTACAATCCGGGTATCCCGAAAAATCCACCGCATTAGGCCCGGCAATAATCGTATCTGCCCCAATAGCGTCTAATAAAGATCCCGCTAATGCCAAAAACAACAAATTTCTACCCGGTACATAGGTGGACGGAATATGCGTCTGGTGGATTTCCTCCAAAGATTGGTTGGGTAGCGGCCGGGTGTCATCCACCAAAGAGCTGGTGGCCAACCAAGGCAAATCCAGGTTAATGAAATGGGCTTTTACCCCCAGTTTTTGGGTAATTTGGCGGGCACTTTGCAGTTCGCGCGCGTGGCGCTGGCCATACGTGATACTTAGCGTATGGCACGTATATCCCTGAGCCAGGGCCCAATACAAACACGTAGTGGAATCCAGCCCGCCCGAAAACAACACAATCGCCGTTTTGGATTTTTTATCCTCTTTTTGTACGGCAAACGGGGCCGCTACACAAAGCTTAGTCTTGGGTTCGCTCATGTAAAATCCCCAATACTTCAAACTCTTCCATGGCTTTGTAGTCAGCATCGTTTAGGGTATCCATGTATTTAAGAGCGTAGATGATAAGGGTTACGCGCGGGTCCGGCGCGCCGTCGGAAGCACTGTTATACTGCCCCAGTAAAATAGCATCTGCCCCTTTAGAAGCGGCAAACTTACGGCCCTTTTCTACCCCCATTTTCAGCACATCCCTATCCGGCCTTAAATTTTTAATGCGCAGTAGCCCAATGTTCCCGTAGGCCCGCGTAATCTCTTTGCTGCTAGCTATAATTTCCACCTGTTGCGGCTTAGTGGGCGAAAATTCCGGCCCAACGGCAATCCAATCCATAGAACTGGTATCTAAACTGGCACATCCTGCCGCCAGTAACACAAAACTCAAAAATCCTAATTTTCTCATAACCCTCCTACCTTTTTTGGGCGGCTAACTGTCCGCAGGCGGCTAAAATGTCGTTGCCCATACTTTTGCGAATCGTCACGCCAATACCCATGCCCTTGAGCCCGGCGGCAAATTCTTTGACCACCCGCTCGTCGGTCTTTTCGCCCCGGCCCAAGTTGCAGGCAATTAAATTTACATGCAATAAATAATTATCTTTAATACTGTAAATCCAATCCGCCAACTTGCGGATGTGTTCCGGGCGACTGTTGACGTTTTCTAAAACCGAATACTCCAAAAACACCTGCCGGCCCGTCATAGCAATATATTCTTCCACGGATTTTTTCAGTTCGTCCAAATCAAATTTACGGTTTACAGGCATCAGTTTAGAACGCTCTTTATTGTCGGCATTATGCAAAGAGATCGCTAAATTGGCCTGTGGCAAATCCAACGCCAGTTTATGCAGTTTGTCAGCAATACCGGAAGTGGAAATTGAAATATGCCGGGCACCAATGTTCAAGTGGTTGGGACTGGAAAGCTCTTGCGCCGCTTTGACTACGTTTACATAGTTTAGCAACGGTTCCCCCATGCCCATAAATACCACGCTGGCAATACGCTCGCCCAGTTTTTCCCGGCGCAGATACTGGTACCAAAACAGCACCTGGTCGGTAATTTCCTGCGCGGTTAAATCCCGCTTGAACCCCATTTTACCAGTGGAGCAAAACGAACAGCGAAGCGCACACCCTACCTGGCTGGATACACACACACTCCAGCTACCTTGCGGTTTTAAGAGTACGGTTTCTATTTGTAATCCGTCACCAAGCGTAAGCAGGGCCTTGGCGGCTTTGTCCTTGTGCGACACCTGCACCTGGGCCACTTGGAAACTTAAAATAGGGCAATCTTTTTTTAAATTCTCTCGTAGAGCTACGGGCAAGCTGGTAGCCTCATCCCACGAAGAAATCCCCTTTTCAAACAAAGCTTCTTGCACTTGTTTAATGCGAAAATTGGGCAACCCGGCCCCTTTGATGTATTCCTTAACTGTTTCAAAATTCATAGATACTTATATTATACATTTTATGGCTAAAGTGCGCGGCAGCGCCTCCTCAGACACAGTTTATTGCTCATATTTGAACATCTATTAGGCATATGAAGACCCACTTGGTGGTGGGCCTTTTGGCCTATAGTTTTTTTGTGTTATTTTACCTATACTATAAGTAAGAAGACCCTAATAGGAGGGAACGTTATGAAAAAAGTACTTACATGGTTAGGTATGATGTTGTTTTCCGCTTGCGCATTTGCCCTAAATGCCCAGGCCCCGGCCGGTGAGGATTGCCACGCACAAAGAGCTGCGTTTGAACAACACGTCAATTCTCAAAGCAACAATTCGTTCATCGTCCAGTATATTCTAATCAACCTGGCAGACCCGGCTGAGGAACTAACGGATGAACAGGTTACCCCGCTTGCCCAGTGCTATATCCGTTACCAGGTAAAGGGAACCTCGATGGTGGATTTTGTGCGGGCAAACGCCACTATCTTCCGCCAAAAAGCCAAACCGGAAGAACAAAATGCCGCGGTATTTGATGATCTGGAAATGGAGTTACTAAGGTTTGCCAACCGCGTAGAAAGACTGGGTGAACAGGCCGAATTGGACCGCATAGCCGCCGGCGATAATGACGACCATGTGGTGCAACACATTCTCAACAATTTGGCCGACCCTATGGCTCAAATGACGGACGAGCAAGCGGCCCCTAAAGCCAAGGTCTATAAGCAGTTAAAAGTAAACCGCCAACCGTTAGTAGAGTTTGCTTTGCAGCAGGCCAGCCGCTTCGGCAACTTTGCTCCGAACGTAGAGGAGGATTTGAACTCCTTTGCTAACCGGGTCAACAAACTGGCTCAATAACAAGGTATTTATTACTGTAAAATAAGCGCCGCAGATTTCCTGCGGCGCTTTTAGGTGCTAAAAAACAGTAAATTACAATTCTTTGTGCATTACTTTTAAAGCGGCTTTCTCTTTAGCTACCGGCAAACATTCTTGCACTTTATAGTTTTTACCCTCTACTTCTTGGGAAATGGCGGCAAGATCGTCATCCGTAAGCACCTCTTTGTCATAGGTGGTGCGGAATTGGTACAAAAGCCCGCTTTGGCGGATTAAATCTATCGACTGGCGGATAACCGTTTCATTGGCGTCCACCCCGGTAATAAGAGCATATTTGCTAAGCGGAGCTTTAAGGTCCATGGCAATAAAATCTACCAGTTTTTTATCTATAAGCTCTTTTAGCACTTCGGGGCGGGTGCCGTTAGTGTCTAACTTGGTTTTGTAGCCCAGGGCCTTGACCGCGGCCATAAAAGGCACTAGGTCTTCTTGCAAGGTAGGTTCCCCGCCGGAAATAACAACGCCCTCCAAGGTTCCTTGGCGGCGTTTTAAAAAAGACATTACCTCTTCCTGGGCAACGGGGGTCTCAAACAGGTGCGGATATACGAGTTCCGGGTTGTGGCAATAGCGACAGCGGTAATTACACCCTTGCGTAAACACAATAGCTGCCGGACACCCCGGGAAATCAATCAAGGTAAACTTTACCAGCCCGCCCAGTTTCATCGTCCCGTTGCCTGGAAGTAAATTTATTTATCGCTGGCGCAATCGCAACCGCAGCTGCAACCGCCTTCTACGTTTAAGGTTTTGCGCATGGCAAATTCTTCTTTTTTGCCTTTGTTCCAGTTTTGTACCGGGCGCAGGTAACCTACTACGCGGGAATACACTTCACATTTAGAACCCTGTACTTCGCTCAGTTCCTTCTTCAGATCGGTAATTTTGGTTTCTACAGCTTGTTTTTCTTGTGCAGTCATGGCCTATCTCCTCCTAGAGTCTTTATGAGGTAACGGGCCCGTGAAAACCCGCTCCCCCTTATATTTATGGCAAAGTGCCAAATCGGTCAGCCCCGTGGGGCGAACAAATAACCGGGGTTATTTGCTGTATAGTTGCTCTTCCAAGAGCGCAATTTTGCGTTGCAGTTCCTGCATACGTTCGGCTTTACATTTGGGGCATTCAAAGTGCTCGCCCGGAATGTAGCCGCATTTGGGGCATACGCTAAACGTAGGTGTAATAGAGAAATACGGCAACGTATAGCGTTCGCAAACGGTTTTGATGAATTTCTTCATCGCTTCCAAATCTTTAATACGCTCGCCGGTGAAAATGTGTTGCACGGTTCCTCCCGTGTATTTGGACTGGATGGTGCTTTGCAAGTCCAGCATTTCAAACACATCATCGGTATAGTTAACCGGTAACTGCGACGAGTTGGTATAGAACGGCTGGTGCCCTTCTTTATAAAGCGCTTCGTTGGCGCAGATAATTTCCGGGTAGCGTTCTTTATCCAGCTTAGCCAGGCGGTAAGAGGTTCCTTCCGCCGGGGTAGCTTCTAAATTGTAATTATTGCCGGTTTCTTCTTGGAATTTAACCAAGGTTTCACGCATAAAAACCAGTACGCGCTCGGCAAAGTGTTTGCCCTTTTCGGTGCCGATATCTTCGCCAATTAAATTGAGCGAACATTCGTTTAACCCCACCAGCCCAATGGTAGAAAAGTGGTTTTTCCAAAATTCGCCAAAGCGTTGGCGGATGGAACGCAGGTAGAAGCTCATATACGGATACAAGTTCCCCTTGGTAAAGCGTTCAATCACTTTACGCTTAATTTCCAAGCTGGTTTTGGCCACTTCCATACGGTCTTTTAAGTTGGCAAAAAATTCGTCTTCGGTTTTAGACAAATAACCCAAACGCGGCAAGTTAATGGTAACTACACCAATAGAACCCGTCAGCGGGGCCGAACCAAACAGCCCGCCGCCGCGTTTTCTAAGTTCGCGGTTATCAATACGCAAACGGCAACACATCGAGCGCGCATCTTCGGGGTTCATGTCCGAGTTAATAAAGTTGGCAAAATACGGGATGCCGTACTTGGCTGTCATTTCCCACAAGGGTGCCAGTTTAGCATTATTCCAATCAAAGTCTTTGGTAATGTTATAGGTGGGAATGGGGAACGTGAACACACGGCCCTTGGCATCGCCTGCTAGCATTACCTCGCAAAACGCACGGTTGAGCATGTCCATTTCGTTTTGGAACTCGCCGTAGGTTTTGTCTTGCAATTTACCACCGATAATAACCGGTTGCTCTTTATAATAAGAAGGAACCGTTAAATCCAGCGTTAAGTTGGTAAACGGTGTTTGGAACCCCACCCGGGTGGGCACGTTTACGTTAAACAAAAATTCTTGCAAAGCTTGTTTAACTTCTTCATACGAAAGTTTATCGTAATAGATAAACGGTGCCAAAAGTGTGTCAAAATTGCTAAACGCCTGCGCGCCGGCACTTTCGCCCTGAAGCGTATAGAAGAAATTGACCACTTGCCCCAGTGCAGTGCGGAAGTGCTTGGCCGGTTTACTTTCGGCCTTGCCTACCACGCCGGTAAATCCGTTAAGCAGTAAATCTTGCAAATCCCACCCTACGCAGTAGGCCCCTAACAGGCCCAAATCGTGCAAGTGGAAGTCCCCTTCGCTGTGCATACGACGCACGTTTTCGGGGTAGATTTTATTAAGCCAATAGACTTTGCTAATTTCCGACGAAATATAGTTGTTCAGCCCCTGCAGTGAATAGCCCATGTTGCTATTTTCGTTGACCTGCCAGTCAATTTTTTGCAGGTACTGGTCCACCAAATCTACATTAAACTTAGAAGAAATTTCGCGCATGCGGGCATGCTGATCGCGATACAAGATGTACGCTTTTGCCGTTTTATGATAGTTGGAAGTTAACAACACATCTTCCACAATATCCTGCACGTTTTCCACGTTGGGAACAGTGTCCGAATATAATTGTTGGATAATGTTAATGGCGCGGATAGTTAATTTCTTAGCGGTATCGGTGTCAAATTCACCAGTTGCCTCGGCTGCTTTTGTAATAGCTTGGGTAATTTTCTTAGCTTCAAAGCGTTCGGTAGTACCATCGCGCTTGACGATGTGCGTAATGACTTCTGCGTTTTCCATAATGTGTCAGTCCCTAAGTTAAAAAAATGCCGCAAAGCGCGGTAACAGAAATTTAAACAAAAACAAAGCAAAATTGCAAATTCCCTCGCAAGTGCGGCACAACATAGGTGCTTAAACAGCAGGTTTTCCGTCTGAAAACAACTCCGTTTCGTCTTTCAAGAAAACAGCAAAACAGCCCGTTAATAATAATTATTACTAATAAGTATTTTCCTGTCAAACTTTTTAAGGGCCTATATTTTTTTATATAAAAAATAAGCAAAAACCCACAAACCTGGGCCCTCCCTCTTAGGGGTTTAAAATAATCTTGCAGTTGTTTTTCGTCTATACCGATTTTTACGCTTGACGCCCGTTCCCTAAACGGCTACAATAATAAAAAACAGGAGGGAAATATGCTTACTTTTTGTCAGATTTGTACGTTAGTAGCTTTAATTGCGTTTGTGGTATTAGTGGTAGTAGTGGTGCGAGGCGTATTGCAAATTACACGCACGGCCGAAGCGGTAGAATACTTAGCCCTTACCACGGCCGACAAGGTAGATAAAACTCAAAGCACGTTCGAATTGTTAGATAAGGCTTCCACGTTTGTGGACTCGGGCCTTTACAAAACCATGGCCATGGGAATTGACCTTGTAAAACGCTGGAAAAAATAACGCGCTATTATCCTTTTCCCCAAGCATCCGTTGAAAAATGGGTGCTTTTTTATTATACTAAGAGTACAATTTAACCTGTTTTTGGAACCGTATGCAGAATACGGCGTACCGCAAACGCGGCACAGTTAGGAGCCAAAAACAGCCGATTGAGGCACAAAATAAACGGACTAATTACCCGTTTATTTTGTGCCGAGTGTTTATCGTGCAAACGATAAACCACGGCTGTTGTAACGTGGCTTGCCTAACTGGTCCGGGTACAGTAGCCGTTTTTGTTGGCTCCTGAGCAGGGATAAGTTGAATTAACATACAGGAGTGACAACATGAACAACACAAGTGCCCGGCGGGGTTTTACGCTCATTGAATTATTGGTAGTGGTACTCATCGTGGGTATTTTGGCCGCGGTGGCGGTGCCGCAATACCAAAAAGCAGTACTTAAAAGTAGTGCTACAGAAATTAAGCACAACCTGGAAGCGTTGCATAAAGCAGTGCTTGTTAAAGAATTAGAAACGGGCAAAGGCCGTGCAATGTGGAGCGATAATCCGCCCCTGCTTACAGAACTGGATATAGAAATACCTGGTTTATACGATTGCGAAACTTCCAGCGGCACCCAATGCCTCGCCAGATGTCCTCACCCCAAATTGTGTGGCGGCAATAGAATCTCTTATTTAGTAGAAGACGGAGACGTAGATGCTTTTGGAAGCTTTCAATTAACAATTACTCACGAGGGAGTACATAAGTGCCTCAACAATAATCAAAAATGTCAAAAATTATTTAATATGACAAACTGCGATAGCACTTGGTGTTATTGGGACTAAAGGAGAACCTTCGCGAAAAATCATTAAACCCCGCGCGCCCATACCGCGCGGGGGTTGTATTCACAAGATTTCCCCCTTAGTTTAGCATCATAAATCCGGCCGTCAAATAAGTAGCAAACCCTAGCCATAACCAATACGGCCACAATAACCGCACCGCCCATTTGCTGTGTTTAGCAAAACTGCGGTGCAGGAAAAATCCTTCCGCTAACATCAGCACCACCAAAGTTAGCGCACCCGGAATGTAGTGCATGCCGAAAAACACCGGCGTCCACAACGCATTAAGCCCCAGCTGTACCCCCAAGAGCCACGCGGCCGGGAGTAATTCTTTACCCACCCCCTTAAAAAATACCATGCCTGCTGAAATCCCCAGCAGCACATACAGCACCGCCCATACCGGGCCAAACACCCCGTCCGGCGGTACAAACGGCGGGTGTACCAGGGTATGATACCACGCCATATTGGGCTGTACAAACGGCATACTAATTAGCCCCGGCATCTGACACACCGCCAACCACCCTACAATCCGTATTCCACTTTTTACTGTATTCATACATCCATAGTGTACGGGGGAAAAATCCCTTTGCCCAGGGCTAAAAATAGGTTAGTTGTTGTATGTTACGCTTTAAAATTTGGTAAAATAAGAGTACGTATTTTTTGTGAGGAATTTATGGACACCAAACTCATCGCTGATGTAACTAACTGGATGAAAACCACCGATTTGGCCGAATTTTGTTACGAGCAAAACGGCAATTGCATTGAAATTAAAACACAAGAGGCCCTGCCCGAACCGGCCCAGTTTACTTGCTCTCTAACGGCGGTTCCCGCACCGAGTGTAGGCATTTATCACACGGCTGACAAAGGCCAAAATGCCGCTTTTGCCGAGGGGCAAACCATTACCGAAGGGGAAACATTAGGCCTGGTACAAACATTCAGTAAAACCTTGCCGGTGGTGGCGCCCGTATCCGGCAAATTACGCCAAGTAAACGCCCAGGAAGGGGCTGCGGTAGAGTTTGGGTTCCCGCTGTTTTTAATTGAGAAATAGTTATGGCTGCTCCTAAAATTACCCCTTTTCACAAAGTGTTAATTGCCAATCGGGGCGAAATTGCCCTGCGCATTATCCGCACGTTAAAAGAAATGCACATCGCTTCCGTAGCCGTTTATTCGGAAGCGGACCGCAACAGCTTACACGTGCGCATGGCGGATGAAGCCGTATGTATCGGGGCGGCCCCATCTGCGTTAAGCTATTTAAATATAGACGCGCTGGTTACCGCGGCCCAAATTACCGGGGCTGATGCAGTGCACCCGGGGTATGGTTTCTTATCTGAAAATGCAAATTTTGCCCGGGCTGTAGAGCAGGCCGGGCTAACGTTTATCGGCCCTACCGCCACAGCCATTGAAATGCTGGGCGTCAAATCCACCGCGCGCGAAATTGCCCTTAAAGCCGGCGTACCCATTACCCCCGGCTCCGACGGGGTAGTAGGCAAAAACTACCGTGCGGTAGCCAAAAAAATCGGCTATCCGCTGATGATTAAAGCCGCCTTAGGCGGCGGCGGGAAAGGGATGCGCGCGTGCTTTAAAGAACAAGATTTAGACCTCATGCTTAAAACCGCCCAAGGTGAGGCCCGCGCCAATTTTGGCGATGACCGCGTTTATTTTGAAAAACTCATCTTAAACCCGCGCCATATTGAGGTACAAGTAGCGGCGGATAATTACGGCAACGTAGTGGCATTTGCCGAGCGTGACTGTAGCCTTCAGCGCCGCCACCAAAAACTGGTGGAAGAATCCCCCTCCCCCTTTGTGGACGAAAAGACCCGTTCCAAATTGCAAACCGCGGCGGCCAAGCTCATCAAGGCCGCGCAGTACCGCGGAGTGGGTACGGTAGAATTTTTAATGGCCCCCACCAAAGAATTTTATTTTATGGAAGTAAACACCCGTTTGCAGGTAGAACACCCGGTTACCGAAGCCGTTTGCGGGCAAGACCTGGTAAAACTGCAACTCCAAATTGCCCAGGGCGAGCCGCTAGCACTTACACAGCAAGAAGCCGGCCGCGTATGCTGCCACGCCATTGAGCACCGCATTAACGCCGAAGACAGCGAGCATAATTTCATGCCTTGCCCCGGCACATTAACCGAGTGGATTCCCGCCGGCGGCTTAGGGGTGCGGGTGGATAGCCACATGTACAGCGGCTATACCATTCCCAGTTATTACGACAGTTTAATTGCTAAACTTATTGTTACCGCGCCTACCCGCGCCAAACTACTGGCACGTAGTGAACGCTGCCTGCGTGAATTTGTGATTGGCGGCGTAAAAACTACGTTACCGTTTCACCACAAAATTTTAGCTCATGCAGATTTTAGAGCCGGAAAAACCGATACCGGCCTCTTGGAACGGATGATGCAAGAAGATGAAAGCAAAAAGTAAAATTGTAACACTTCGCACATTAAAAACTAAACTTTCCGCCGCGCGCAAAGCGGGGCAGCGGGTGGTTTTTACTAACGGATGTTTTGATATTTTACACGCCGGTCACGTAAGCATTTTAGAATTTTGCCGCGCCCAAGGGGATTTGTTGGTAGTAGGGCTTAATAGCGACGCTTCCGTGCGCCGCCTCAAAGGCCCCACGCGCCCCGTAAACACCCAGGCGGACCGCGCGTTGGTGTTAGCGGCGTTGGCCAGTGTGTCTTACGTGTGTATATTTGAAGAAGATACCCCCTACCGTTTGATTGAAGCCGTCCGCCCGGACGTATTGGTCAAGGGTGGGGATTACAAGCCTAGCGAAATTGTAGGCCGTGAATTTGCCGGGAAAGTAGTGCGCTTTGCGCTATTAAAAGGGCGTAGCACTACCGGAATTATTAAAAAAGTAAATGCTAAAACGCACTAAGTGCAACGTTTGTCCACGAGGGAACTATGTCTGATATTTTTGAGAAGTGCAAAAACTACAAAGACGCCAAAATAGCCATGCGTATGGGTATTTATGGTTATTTCCAGCCCATTGAATCGGCCCAAGGGCCCGAAGTAGTGCTGGAAGGCAAAACCTACATTATGGCAGGCTCCAACAACTACTTGGGCCTAGCCAATGACCCGGAAATGAAACAAGCCGCCCTAGAGGCCGTACAAAAATACGGTACCGGGGTAGCGGGTAGCCGGCTTTTAAACGGAAACACCAAACTAGCCGATGAACTGGAACACCAAATTGCCCAGTTTAAAGGCAAACAGGCCGGGCTGTTATTTGCCACGGGATATCAGATGAATTTGGGCGTAGTATCTGCCTTACTTAAAAAAGGCGACTATGCCATTGTGGACAAACTGGACCACGCCAGCATTTTAGACGGAGTACGTTTATCCGAAGGGGAAATGGTCCGCTTTAAACATAACGACCCGGCCGACTTAGAGCGCGTACTGGCTAAATTACCTGAGCAAGCGGGTAAACTTATTATTGTGGACGGCGTGTTTAGCATGGAGGGCGATATTTGCCCGTTGCCGGAAATTGTCAAAATCGGCAAAAAATACGGAGCCCGTATTATGGTGGACGACGCCCACGCCACCGGCATTATCGGCAAAACGGGGCGCGGCACCTGTGAATACTTCGGCCTGGAAAACGGTGAGGTGGATTTGATTGTAGGCACCTGTTCTAAAACATTCGCTACAGTAGGCGGTTTTGTGGTAGGGGATGAGGACGTTATCCACTACCTGCGCCACAATGCACGCAGCCAAATTTTCTCGGCCTCTATGCCGCCGGCGTGTATTGCTTCTATTTCTAAAGCTGTGGAGATTATCTCGCGCGATACTTCCCGGCGCGACAATCTGTTTAAACTGACCGCCCTTCTTAAAAAAGGACTTACGGACCTGGGTTTTGACCTGGGTACCAGCACCACGCCTATTTTGCCCGTTCATATTGGCACCAACGAGAACTGCTTCAAAATGTGGAAAGCGTTGCACGAAATGGGCATCTTTGCTAACCCGGTTATCTCTCCCGCGGTGCCGCCCGGACGAGCCCTTATCCGCTTAACCCTAATGGCCACGCATACGCCGGCGCACGTACAAAAAATTGTAGATAGTTTTGCCACGGCCGGGCGTGCTTTGGGGCTTATTAAGTAATTTAAACTCCCCGCGAATGCGGGGAGTTTTACAAGAGGGGCATATGCACGTTGAAGAAATTACCGATAAAAAACTAGGAGAATTTGTCAATTTCCCATTTGACCTTTACAAGCAAGACCCCTATTGGGTGGGTGACTTAAAAGAAGAAACCCTAAAGCTTTTGCGTGAAGATAACCCCTTTTGGCAACACGCCACCCGCAAATTGTTTATAGCCTATCAGAACGGCAAACCCGTCGGCCGCATTTGCGCGCTTGTTAACCACAAGCACAACCAGTACCACCACGAAAATATCGGTTTTTTTGGTTTTTTTGATTGCATAAATGACGAGGCTGTTTCCAACGCACTCTTTCAAGCGGCCGAAGATTACCTGCGCGCCCAAGGGGTCAGCGCCATACGCGGCCCGGCCAATCCGTCCAGCAACCACCTCTACGGACTGCTGGTAGAGGGATTTAACCGCCTGCCCGCTATTATGATGCCCTATAACTATCCCTATTATGCACACTTAATTGAACAGGCCGGATTTACCAAAGCTAAAGATTTACTGGCCTTTGAGCGTAGTAAAGACGATACATTTTCCGAACGGTTTTTAAAAGTATGTGCCCGGTGTGAAAAAAAGGGCGGTATTACGTTGCGGCGTTTAAACCTGAAAGATTTGCAAAGCGAAGCGGAAGTCATCCGTGAAATTTACAACAAAGCCTGGGCGGAAAACTGGGGCTTTGTACCCTTAGACACCCAAGAAATGGCCGACATTGTGCGCGAGCTCAAATCCGTCGTCCGCCCGGAAGGCACCTGTATTTTAGAAGAAAACGGCGTGCCGGCAGGGTTTTATATTTGCATC
>JAZLAA010000097.1:0-3021 GCA_045612945.1 Elusimicrobiaceae bacterium | reverse complement strand
AGGATATCCTCGGCCCGGTGGATTTGACCCCCTACGCCGGGGAAGGTTTTTTTGCAACGTTACCGCAACTGGACTTTGCTGAAATTGCCCGCACACAAGATACTCTTACGTTTGCGGCTGAGGTGGTTCCCGGTGTAGGCGTACACAAAACCTACCATTTTGCCCAAAATGGCTTAGAAGAAGTGCAAATTACCTTCCACAACCGCACTGATAAAGACATTACCTTGGCAGACTGGAATTGGAACTTCGGTCCCGGTTTGGCCACCGTTAAAAGCGAAATGGGTGATAACGAACGGGAAAGTAAAGCCGTCTATTTAGTACAGGAACCCGGCAAAAAGAACCCCACGCTTGAAACCTTCTCTAAGAATGAAAAACAACCCGCGTTGCCCTGGCAATGGGCGGGCTTAGAAAACCGCTATTTCCTGGCCGTGTTAGTTCCGCAGAATTGGACGCCCGGGACACTTTCTACCGAAAAATCCGTCATCGGTAAGCAAAAGAAGTTTTGGGGACTTAGCGAGGGAGAATTAACCGGCCCGCGTTTGCAAATTTCTGTGCCTGGTGAAGTAGTAGCTGCCAATAGCCGCAAAACCTACACCTCGCGCTTCTATTTTGGCCCCAAAGACTACCAGCTTTTTCAAACCCCGGCTTACACGCCCTATCATTTGGAGCGCAGTATTGCGTTTGGGTTCTTTGGAGCGTTGGGCAAAATTGCCCGCAACGTCTTAGAGCTGTTTTATAAATGGACCGGCAACTATGGTGTAGCTATTATTATGCTTACAGTGCTACTACAGGTGTTTTTGTGCCGGTTTACTATATTGCAGTTAAAGTCGGCGGCACAGATGCGTAAAATTCAACCCGAAATTAAACGCATCCAAACCAAATACAAGAGCGACCCTGCTTCCCTCCAGCGCGAAACGATGGCCTTATACAAAAAATACCACGTCAATCCGCTGATGGGATGCTTGCCGCTCTTAATTCAAATGCCTATTTTCTTGGCTCTTTACAATGCGCTACGTACATCATGGGCGTTACATGGGGCCGGGTTTGTGGGCTGGTTGACGGACTTGTCCGCCAAGGACCCCTATTATATTTTGCCTATTCTAATGGGGGCTGTGATGTTTTTTCAACAAAAAGGCAATATTCCGCCGGGAACTGACCCGGCGCAGGCGGCTATGTTTAAATATATGCCGCTTATTTTCACGCTGTTGTTTATGAATTTTCCGTCCGGGCTGGTGTTATATTGGTTAACCAACAGTCTTATTACGTTTGGTATTCAAACCTTCGTGAACAAAAAATTAGTACAAGTAAAATAGGAGTTTTTATGTTATCTAAAGTAAAAGTACAAGCCAAAACCGTTTCAGAAGCTATCAATAAAGGTCTGCGCGAGCTTAATATGCGCCGTAATCAAGTGGATGTAAAAATTTTAGAACATCCCAAAAAAGGATTTTTGGGCTTTGGGTCCAAACCCGCTATTGTGGAAGTGCGCCAAAAACGCTGGATTTCGGAAGACTTTGATGAAAACATTTACATGGACGTTCCCAAACGCCGTTCTTCCCACTCTCGTCGCGGGCGTAAATTTTCCCATGGACGCACCAACAGCCGCAGTGAAAATAAACGTAAATCATCGCATGTAACTTCCAGCCATACGGCTCCGCGTGAGCGCACCCCTAAGGCAAACGAACCCCAATTGTTGCCTTGTGAAGCCATTCAAAATGCCGTAATTCCCGAAAATTTAGTTGCCCCGATGAAGGAAGCGCAGGAATACCTGGTGAATGTGCTTACCCACATGGGTATCCAAACTGAAAACGTCCACACTTGGTGGGATGAACGCCAACAGCGTATATTGGTAACGTTTGATTGCGACAAACCGGCTATTGTCATTGGCAAAGAAGGCAAAACCCTAGAAGCCTTGCAATACTTGGCTACGTTGGCGGTTACCCGGCACTTTGATATGCCCATTTCTGTAGTGGCAGATACGCAAAACTACTGGCGCAAATCGGAAGATAAAATCAATGCCGATATTGAACGCGCCGTGGACATGATTAAGCACGGGGCCAGTGTATTTCGTTTTCGCCCTATGAGTGCCCAACAACGCCGTTATATCCACCGTGCGGTAGAAGGTAACGAATATGTAACTACGGCTTCGGAAGGGGAAGGAAAATGGCGCAAAGTTACCTTCCGCCCTACGGAAAAAGCAATCAGCCAAATTAAGGCCAATTTGGCCCCGGCCGATTTTGTACCGGGCGTAATCGGGGAAGATATTCCCACAGAAACCCCGGTGTGTGATGCTGCCCTAGACACGCAAACCGCCCGCGCATTAGGAAGTTCCGCCGCTTGCACCTGCCAAGAGCCGTCTTGCTCATGTGAACAGCAAGCAGACACTCAAACGGACGGTACGTGCCAAACGCAACCCGCCGCTACTACCGTTGAAGAAGAAACGCCTACCCAGCGTATGGCCACCCAAACGGTTGCGGCCACCGTTACAGAAACAGTCGTGGAGACTCCTTCGCACACGGTAGTGGAACACTCTGTGTTGGTAAGTACTCCGGCGAAATCTTCGGGCTCCTCTTGTGCGGTGGTTCCAGCTGCTACCGAAGAAGCGGCCTGCACGCAAACGCAACCCGAAACACAAACTTTAGGTAAATAATTGTTGTTGAAAATCCCCCGGCGTGGTAAGTGTATGTCGGGGGATTGTTTTGTCTAATTTTCCTTGCCCTAAAACTGCTGTTGCGAAGCGGCATAAATTGCTACAATAAAAGAAATCTATTTTTTAGCACCCGAGGTTTTACTATGACCGCAAATTTATTGGAAGAACGCATCCCTCCCCAAGCACTTGATGCCGAAATGGCTGTTTTGGGATCTATGCTTCTGGATAAAGACGCCCTGGCCGATGCCCTTGAAATTTTGCGCCCGGAACATTTTTATAAAGAATCGCACCAAGTCATTTTTGCTGCCATTAAAGACATGGCCGACCGCAACCAAGCGGTAGATATTGTAACTTTGGTGGAAGGATTAAGGCGT
>JAZLAA010000096.1:0-3854 GCA_045612945.1 Elusimicrobiaceae bacterium | reverse complement strand
CGGGTTGATAAGAACAATGTTTAGCATATATAGTTAACAACTGTTGTAATGTTGCACTTTACGCACAAAATTTAAAAACGTGTGCTTTTTAAATTTTGTTGCTTGGCAGCGGTACAATTTCCCAAAACCGGGCTATTTTGACGGCCCTTACCGCCCGCAGCACCTCACAGTGCAGCTTTGGGCAACTTGCCTGCCAAATAGTCCCTCTTTTGAAAAATCATCTTATCCCCTACTCTAGGCACTGCTGTTGGGGTGCGCTGTTAGCGCGGACAAAGTGTCATTTGCCAAATTGTTTAATAGCCCAACCTTCTGCTTGCAAGAAATTACACACTTGTTGCCCTAGTTTCCCATTATAAAAGCACAGTCTCTTCACAAGCTTAATGTTACCTTTGGCCGGTATTTGCATGCTAATCATATAGTCTACCCAGTCAAACGGATGAGGGGTAGAAGGTTTAGTTTTCAAATGAGCTACATTCAAAGTGCATTTTTCTACATTACAACTACCCGTGTACATAAATTTTTGATCCAAACAGGCATTATCTTCTTTGTTGCAGACAAGTGCTAACCCCGGGAACATCCCTTCTTGCATAAACGGATTAAATGTTTTTTCAGGCAATTTACCTTTCATCACAATATATTCCATCACGTTTTGTCTTAATCGCAAGGCAAGTTGTTCTGCTTCTACAGCTAGAGTAGAAGCCGTGGATTGACTAAGTGCAGCCTGAAGCGTAGCACCTGCCATACCGCATAATACGCAAAGAATGGCAACCTTTGTATATCTCATATCTTATTCTTCCCACCGAATGTAAAGCGGCATAAGCACATGGGGAATACTGGCATTTTTAGGAAGCACCCGCAACGCATAATCTTGCCGCCCGCTGTTAACCGGGGATACTTCGGCTTCATACAGATATGCTTCACCGTCTTTTCCGGTGCAATTCATGGCTACAGTGGCTAGTTTAATAATGCCCCCTACATTTCCCCGTTGGCCTAAAAAGGCCTCTACCTGTACTTCTTCCGGTTTCAAATTACCTAATGAAACACGGGCTTTAAAATGGACTTTATCCCCCATTAAAATAGCTTGCGTAGGGGCTTGGGTAGTATCTTGAATAGCTACGTGATACCAATTGTCTGCAATTTGCTTACGCCAAGTGGCTACCGCTTGTACTTTACCGGGTTCTTCCAGCCCCAGGCCATAGTTGTGGGCCGGTACGTAGAATTTTTCGTAATACTCTTTTACCATGCGGTTGGTGTTAAAGAAAGGAGCAATATGCTTGACCGATTCCTTCATTAACGCCACCCACGCCGGGGAAAATGTTTCGCTTTCTGCTTTGGCATAGTAGGTGGGCGCAATATCTTGCTCAATCAAACTGTACAATGCTTCGGCTTCTACACTGTCGCGTTCGGCATCGGTTTTATAAGTTTCGTTGCCACCAATGGACCAACCAAAATCACACGGCCCTACTTCATCCCACCAGCCGTCTAAAATAGACAGGGCCAGCGCGCCATTTAAAGCGGCTTTCATCCCGCTCGTGCCGCTGGCTTCCATGGGGCGAATGGGGTTATTAAGCCATACGTCTACCCCTTGTACCATATAGCGGGCCACGTTCATGTTGTAATCTTCCACAAATACAATTTTGCCTTTAAAACGCGGGTCGTTTTGGGTAAGGCCAACAATGAGCTTAATAAACTCTTTTCCTGCCGTATCAGCCGGGTGAGCCTTACCAGCAAATACAAACTGAACCGGGCGGGTGGGATTATTGATAATCTTATCCAAGCGGTTCAAATCTTTAAACAAAAGGGTTGCGCGTTTATAAGTGGCAAACCGACGGGCAAAGCCAATGGTTAGCACGTCGGGGCGCAATACTTGGGTTGCTTTTTTAACCGTCATCACGTCAAACCCTTGACGGGTAAGCTGGCGCTGCAAGCGGGTACGCACCACATTGATTAACTTATTTTTACGCGTGGCATGTACGCTCCATAAGTCCGCATCCGGAATATTATAAATCTTATCCCAAGCTTGCGTATCGGACGGATCAATATAACCCAGTTGGTTATCGTTGAACAGGTATTTGCGATATAACTCGTTTAACTCGTGTGAAATCCAGGAAGAACTGTGAATACCGTTTGTAATACTGGTAATGGGCACTTCCACTTTTGGCAAATTGGGCCACAAATTATGCCACATTTCCCGGCTTACTTCTCCATGGAGTTTGGCCACCCCGTTGCAAAAAGCGGATAAACGCAATGCTACTACCGTCATACAATAAAGAGCAGATTCCGGCGTTTCTTTACCAATTTCTAAAAATTGTTCCCAGGTAAGTCCCATTTCACGGGCGTAAAAGTCCATATATTTGCGCACGAGGGCGGGATCAAAATGTTCGTTTCCGGCAATCACCGGGGTATGGGTGGTAAATACGGAAGTCGTCCATACTTTTTCGCGGGCTTGCTCAAAGGTAAGTTGCTGGTTGCGCATCAGGTCAATAATACGCTGGAACAGCAGGAAAGCACTGTGCCCTTCGTTAATATGATACACGGAAGGTGTAATCCCCATAGCGGTTAGCGCTTTTACCCCGCCAATACCTAATACCACTTCTTGGCGGATGCGGTTCTCACGGTCGCCGCCGTAGAGTTTTTCGGTAATGGCACGCTGAGCTGGGGTATTTTCTTGCAAATTGGTGTCTAATAAATACAAAGAGGTGCGGCCCACCGGTACACGCCACACGCAGGCTTTTACCGTTTCGCCACCCAATGGAATATCCACAATGACATCTTTGCCGTCTTTTTGAACATGTTCTACCGGCATGTGGGCCCAGTCGTTATCGGGATATTCTTCGTTTTGCCAACCTTCGCGGTTGATGACTTGCTGTAC
This sequence comes from Elusimicrobiaceae bacterium, assembly GCA_045612945.1. Lineage (GTDB taxonomy): Bacteria > Elusimicrobiota > Elusimicrobia > Elusimicrobiales > Elusimicrobiaceae > Avelusimicrobium. The sequence continues at coordinate 982 of JAZLAA010000096.1, read as the reverse complement.
ATATCCCTGTTTATAAAATAAACCGACCCCAATTACCGGCAGCCCTAAATCGCTGGCGGATTTAATATGGTCGCCGGCCAACATTCCCAGCCCGCCGGAATAGATAGGCAATCCCTCGCCAATGCCGTACTCCATAGAAAAATAGGCGGTTAAAAGATCCCCGTTTTCTTGGTGATTGTCTTTATACCAGGTATGCATCTCGTTTTTATAAGCATAGTAGCTACCTTTTACCTGGCTAAGCAAGGCTAAGAAATTTTGGTCTTTACTAAGCTCTTCAAACCGTTTTTGCGGCACACAGCCCAAAAACCACTTGGGATTGCGTTTGGCAGCCGTCCACAGTTGGGAATCAATCTGTACAAAAAGCGAAATGGCATGAGCGTTCCACGTAAACCACATATCGCTGGCAAGTTCTTCTAAAAATTTGATGTTATCCGGCAAATTAGGCTGGACATTAAAAGAGTGAATTTTCATCCCGTTCTCCTAAAAAATAAGTTACTTAGATTATATAAAAAATCCGCCCTAATGGGCGGATTTTTAAGGCTGCAGTCCATATGGACGCAACTTTAAGTTAGTCAAATACCCCCAACTCTTTACACCACGAAATACTCTGCCCGCTGGGTTCCTGACAAAAACGGCCGGAGTTCCGTAGAGACAGTATTAGAACTGCATCATTTGACTTCGTGGTCATAGAAAAAGCTATCCCCGGATCTGTGGAATCTCCATTTGACTCATACATACAATTTGTAAACTCTGCTAGCGGACACTGCACGTGACAATATGTGTCAAATTTAGAGGTGCAATTTATACTTGCATCTAAATTAGCTGGGTTCCAATTGCTTATTTCGGCCGTGGTAGTTTTCGGGCCTTCCAACATTTTTACAGCGAGTGCTTGGCGTAAACTACCCATGGTACTCCATATTTCGGCCATACGGCTTCGGCGTACCGCGCGTTGGTATTGCGGTACAGCTACCGCCGCCAATAT
>JAZLAA010000095.1:0-2371 GCA_045612945.1 Elusimicrobiaceae bacterium | reverse complement strand
CATTGTGGTGGGGGTCGCCTTGGATACGGTAGGCCAGGTGCAAGCACACCTGTTGGCGCGTAACTATGAACCTTTGATGAAAGGGTCCAAAAAGATACGCGGACGCTGGTTTAATGTACAGTAATTAGTTTTATAATTCCTCTTGTGCGCTTTTGCGTGCAAGAGGAATATGCTTGAAAAATGAATATCGTTTTAATGGGTTGTCCGGGGGCCGGTAAAGGGACCCAATCAGCAAAATTGCAGGACGAATTTCACTTAAAGCATATTTCTACCGGGGATGTACTCCGGGCCGAAATTGCTTCGGGTTCTGCCTTAGGCAAACAAATTGCCGCGCTGATTGACCAAGGCAACTTGGTGCCGGACGAGCTGATGATTTCTATGTTGGAAAAAATCGTCAGCACGACGCAAAAGGGCCTCATTTTTGACGGCTTCCCGCGTACGGTACCCCAGGCCCGAGCGCTGGACGAAATGATGCAACGTTTGGGGCGGCAAATCAGCGCGGTTGTGATGATTGATTTACCGGAAAGCGAAGTAGTGGGGCGTATTTCGTCGCGCCGCCAATGCCGTCAGTGCGGCGAAATTTTACACGTCGGCCCGGAAGGCAAAAACGTGTGCCCGGTTTGCGGGGGCGAATTATATACCCGCCCGGACGATACGCCAGAACGGGCTAAACACCGCTTAGAGGTGTATCATCAAGATACATTGCCGGTAAAAGATTATTATAAAACTTCCGGCAAGTATGTGGAAATTAACGGCAACCAAACGCCGGACCAAGTTTTTGAGGACATTAAAACTGTTCTTGAGAAGGTAAAATGATTGAAGTAAAAAACGAAAGCGAACTGGCAAAAATGCGGGCCTCCGGCAAAGTCACGGCGGCTGTTCTGAAAAGAATGACCGAAATTGTGGCGCCGGGCTTGTCCACCTTGGACCTGGATCGCGAAGCCGAAAAAACAATCCGCTCCTTCGGGGCGACACCGTTGTTTTTAGGCTATTATGGGTTTCCGGGCAGTATTTGCGCGTCTGTGAATGAAGAAGTCGTGCACGGAATCCCAAAAAAAGATAAAATATTAAAGAGGGGTGATATTATCAGTATTGATACAGGAGCCCGCCTTGACGGTTTCTGTTCAGATGCCGCCATCACCCTCGCTGTAGGAGAAGTTTCCGATGAAGCCCAGCGGCTGATGGACGTGACGAAGAAGTCACTCTATAAAGCCATCGGGCAAGTCAAAGCCGGGCGCCGCCTTGGCGACGTACAACATGCGGTGGAAACTTTTGCTATGGAACATGGTATGGGTGTAGTGCGTGATTATTGCGGGCACGGAATTGGCCGCAATATGCACGAAGAGCCCAGCATTCCTAATTTTGGCAAACCGGGCACAGGCCCTGTGTTGGAAGCGGGAATGGTACTGGCGATTGAGCCCATGCTTACTGCGGGAACGTACAGAGTCAGGGAGCTGTCCAACGGGTGGACGGTGGTGACGCAGGACGGAAGTTTAGCGGCCCACTTTGAACATACTGTGGCTGTGACGGCTAACGGCAGTGAAATTTTTACTGCTTTTGAATAATCTGCGTGCGATGGCTCGCGCGTAGGTATTCCGAATTTAATCCGAACTCGGAGTTGTATGAGTGATAAAATCGAAATTGAAGGTAAAGTTCTAGAAGCCCTGCCCAATGCAATGTTTAAAATTGAAATCCCGGGCGGTAAAGTTATTCTAGGGCATATATCCGGCAAAATGAGAGTTCATCATATAAGAATCCTGCCGGGCGATAAAGTGAAGTTGGAGCTTTCTCCGTACGATTTAACCCGCGGCCGGATCACTTATAGGGAGAAATAAATGAAAGTTAGAGCCAGTGTCAAAAAAATATGTCAAAAATGCAAAATCATTAAACGTAACGGCGTAGTCCGTGTGGTTTGCGAAGTAGCAAAACACAAACAACGCCAAGGTTAATTTAAGGAGTATTAAGAATTATGGCTAGAGTCGCAGGTATTGATTTACCGAAAAATAAAAGAATTGATGTAGCGTTGGAATACATCTATGGTATTGGCAAAAAGAATGCGAAAGAAGTACTCGCTAAATTGGAAGGCCAAATTGACCCCGCTACCAGAGTAAAAGACCTCACCGAACAACAGGCCGGTCTTTTAAACACCATCTTGCAAAAAGAATACAAGGTGGAAGGTGAATTGCGCAGAGAAGTAGCCCAAAACATTCACCGCTATATTGAAATTGGTTCGTATAGAGGCCAACGCCACCGCCGCAACTTGCCGGTCCGCGGCCAACGCACCAAAACCAACAGCAGAACGCGCCGCGGAAGAAGAAAAACGGTGGGTTCTAAAGCGAAATAAAATTTAATATAGGAATTTAATTATGGC
>JAZLAA010000094.1:0-2358 GCA_045612945.1 Elusimicrobiaceae bacterium | reverse complement strand
TGTGGAAGAGGTGGAAGAAACCAATTTGGCCGCGCCCCAAGAAGCCGCGCAGACCCCGGCTGTGGCAACCCCCCATACACCCAACGGACTTTGGGCTAAACTAAAAGCTAAACTACACCGGGGATGGCGTAAAATGCCGGTGCATACGTTGGTGTCTGCCGGGATGCCGCCTTATATTCGGATACTTGGGCCGGTGTATGACGGGCTAATACTGCTACTGGTTTTATTTTTAGTAAGTTGGAGTATAGCGGGGCTAGTGCGCCTGCTGATACGGCCGCGAAAAATTGAACTGCCCGCTAACCCAAACTCCCTCTATCCCATTAAACTGGAACGGCTTTATGGGACACCGTCGCTCATTTTCCGCGCCAAAGACAACCAGGGTAACATCTTAACCGCCTTGTGTGTGCGGTGGGATGCATTGTTTATGTTTTTTGGCATTGTGATTGTGCTGGTGATGTTGCTGGCACTGGGGGCAACTAGTCTGTGTGAACAGCTTAAACTGTTGCCCTTGTCGGCATTTGCCTATAGTACCCTTTACGCGATTTGTGCCTTGCTTTTACCGCTGGGGATTTTATTTTTCTTCTGCGGGGCCGTGTGGGGACAGGTGGCCATGACCCAGATTACGCTTTTTGACAAAAAAGGACACAAAGCCGCCGTTATCTTACAAAAAGGTTACAGTTTAACTAAAGAGCGGTACCAAATTTATTTTGTGCGCTCCAAAGAAATTCTTTTGGCACAGCGCAAACGCTTTGCCCTGCGCCGCACTTGGAAATTATTTAGTAAAGACCATATTGAATTTGCTACCCTTAAAGAACGCAGTGCCAAACGGGCCGTGGTACGCATGCTGTGCGGTCACTTATGGGGCCTGTTGCGCGCGGATTACGATATTTCCGGCGCGATGGACAGCCGCGGCGTGCTTGAAAATACACACTCCCTGTTTAATAAAAGTGTATGTAATTTAGACAAGCCCGAAGCGGTGGCCGCACGGGATATTTTGGCACTTTCGTTACTGGTGAGTATCCGGGATCGGGACAAATGGTACCCGTGGTTTAACTAATTACTGCCTTATTAAGGGCGTTGCAAAGAGCAAAAGGGCTTTTCTGTGCATATGCGAAGTTTTTGGTTAGCATTGATATATGTTGGCAGCGTAGGACTATACGCGCAACCCTTGCAAACCTGGGTGGAAGGGCGGCTTACGCACCCGGTACTACAAGGCGCATGGTGGGGCGGCTTGGCGGCATATACTCAAGCACCACAGTACACAGTTTTTGCCGTCAATGCCGACAAACGATTTGCCCCGGCCTCTACCCTAAAATTACTGACCACAGCGGCCGCGCTTGAAAAACTGGGACCAGCACACCGTTTTCAAACCCGGCTCTATGCCACGCAACCTGCCCAAGAGGACGGTACGCTGTCCGGCGACCTTATCCTGCGCGGCGGAGGCGATATGACCCTGGGCTCTGCCCGCGTGCGAGGAGCCGAAACCTATCAAACCGTACTTAAGAAATGGGTACAAGCTGTCAAACAAGCGGGCATCCGGCACATTACCGGGGCCGTAGTGGCAGACACGTCTATTTTTCAGGGCCCGACACTGGCCAACAAAGTAAATTGGGAAAATATGGGCAACTATTTTGCCGCTCCCGCCAGTGCGCTGAGCTTTAACGACAACCTGTTTGAAATCCATTTTGAAGGACAACCCCGCGGCGGGGAACGGGCCCGCGTGATAGGAATGACTCCCTTCGTGCCCGGGGTGGAGCTGGAAAGTTTTGTAACCACGGACGCCAAAACCCGAAAAGATAATGCGTATGTATATGGGGCACCGGGGCAATATCATTTAAAAATTTTTGGGACCATCCCTACAACGCACACGGGATTTACCATTAAAGGGGCACTACCCGACCCGGCCTTATTTACCGTGCAAGCCCTGCAACAGGCGTTGGCAGACGAAGGAATAATCGTTTCCGGCGCGGCGCGGGTACTGGATACCCCGCCCGATTATACCTCTGCACAGTTGCTACACACGTATCAGTCTCCGCAATTACAAGACATTGTGATGATTGTTAATAAGCGCAGTTTTAATTTGTATGCCGACATGTTACTGAGGCACTTGGCCTTGGCAGACGGCAAGCCGGGTAGTATTGAAAACGGGCTTACGGCGTTAAACCGTTTCTTACGCCAAAACCACCTGGCGGGCGAAACAGACACCGTAATTTACGACGGGAGCGGCCTTTCGCGCGATACGCTAATCACTCCGCGCGTACTGGTTAATACGCTGACGTTTATGACAAAATCCCCGCATTTTGAAGCGTATTATAAATCCTTGGCTACGCCGGATGACCGCGGAGATTTGCTGATTTT
>JAZLAA010000093.1:0-2647 GCA_045612945.1 Elusimicrobiaceae bacterium | reverse complement strand
TTTTTTGTTATACTTGTAAATGGAGGAATTTTATGAAAAAAATTGGGTTACTACTTACGTTGTGCGCCGCGGCTGTGCCGTTAGCCGCCCAGCAAGATGACTATTTCAACAGCATAGACGGTTCTACCTTGGCCGAACGCCAGGCACGGGCCGCCCAGTTAGCCGCTCAAGTGGCTGACCAACAAAAAGCTTCCAAAGAAGGGGATATTTACCGCGGAACGGTCTTTGGCGCCCAACAAGCGCACTATTCCAGCAGTACACTGGGTAATCGCGCCCCTGCTAAAACAAAATACGTGTATGACACGTCGCTCATCCACGCCATTAAGAAAAATGACGAGGACCGCGTACGCTATTTAATCTATACGCACCAACCCGTTAATGAGCGCAACTACGCCAATTTAACTCCACTTACGGTTGCTGCGGAAAAAGGAAACTTAAACATTGTTACCATGCTGGTGGAAGCCAAGGCTGACGTCAACGCTGCCTCTCCGTACGGGGTAACCCCCTTGGTGGCTGCTTCGGCCGCCGGTAACCGCGACATTGTAAACTACCTCTTATCTCGCGGGGCCCAACCTTCTATTAAAGACGAATCGGGCAAAACCCCGCTACTCTATGTGGTTAATTTTAACGACCCGGCTTTGGTAGAAACCTTGGCTAAAGCCAGTTTACAGTCTGTAAATTACCCCGATTCCGTAGGCAACACCCCGCTTATTTATGCGGCCCAAAAGGGGTTTAACAACAACGTAAAAGTTCTATTGGAAAATGGGGCCAACCCCAATTACGTTAACCCAAATACCGGCTTATCGGCGCTGGCCGTAGCAGCGGCCGAAGGAAATTCGGACGTTATCCGTACCCTGGCTAAAGCGGGGGCAAACTTAAACATTCCCGATACAAACGGCCACACCCCGCTGGCCTATGCTATTGAAACCGATAAAACCGACGCCGCCCGCGTACTGCTGTTACAAGGGGCCAACCCTAATGCACAAGATGTAAACGGAGTTTCTCCGCTCATGCGTGCGTGTGCCAAAGGCAACGAAAGCAGCGTAGCCCTTCTGTTACGCCAAAAAACAATTAACACAGAACTCAAAGACTCCCAGGGACGCACGGCCCTTATCTATGGGGCTTCCGCACCTACCACTGGGGCAACCGCACGGTTATTAAAAAAGGGTGCTAATATCAACGCGCAAGATAAAGCCGGTAATACCGCGTTGATGACCGCCTTAGCCTTGCAAAATGATACGGTAGCTCAATACCTGATTGACCATGGGGCTGATACACAACGGGCCAATGGCCGCGGTAACAACGCCCTGGCAGTAGCCCAACAGGTTATGCCGCAAGCTGCCGCCACCCAAGAACTAGCTGGCGAACAAGATAAAAATTACCAAAAAGCGTTACAAGTGGAAGCCGCCAGTTTAGCTCGCGTGCAAGAATTGGAAGCCCAATTAGCCCAGGACGAAGCTCGCGTGCAAGAATTACAAAAACAACAAGCCGCTGCCAACGTACAAGCTTTAAAGGAACAAGTAGCCGCCCAAAAACAAGAAGTAGTTCAAACCCAAGCGGCCCTTCAAAATGCCGCAACGGAAACTCAAGTAGCGGCTACGCAAGCCCGGGCAGAGGCCAAAACCGTTTCAGCGGAAATCAAATCGCAGGAAAAATCCATGGCGCAGGAAACCACAACCGCTGTAAAAACAACGGCTAAACAAACCCAAACAGCCGTAAAAAATACAGCCGCTAAACAACAACGGTCTGCCCGCAACACCATACAGGACATGCCGGTACTTCAACCGCGTTTGCGCCAAATGAGTGAAGAGTAGTTTTTAGTATAATTTCTCCACTAAACACCCCAAGAGTAAATACTCCTGGGGTGTTTTTAATTTAGCTAATTACCCATTAGCTAATATACTTGGCCTAATTCTTGACAGACCGTGCCGCTTACACCGGAACTCCCTTCAGAACAAGAACGCCCTTCATTAGTTAAGTGCAACTCAACGGGCATGGAAGTACCGTTTAGGATATAATACCCACTAAAAGACACATCAAGATCATCGCTAGAATCTCTGATAGCATAAACACAGGGGGCACCTCCGTAATCCACATCTGTTGTCGACCATTTTGCGGAAGGACACGGTACAGCACACTGCCCCGTACCGTCGTTTGCACAGTTAATACTGACATCCAAGTCTTGGAAGGGAACATCTATCATATGCTTTCCCTGAAGCACTTTTACAGCGGCTGCTTTGCGCAACGCGCTCATGGTGGCCCAAACCTCTGTCAAACGCGCTTTTTCCACCGCTTTTTGATACCGCGGAACCGCTACTGCGGCCAAGATACCTACAATCAAAACTACTACCAGTAGTTCAATGAGGGTAAAACCCCGTTTATGTGACTTATGTTGCATGATTTGTCTCCTTTCTTTTAATTCAATTTAATTGTTTTGGAGTATCACGCAAAAACGGCTGTTAGGAACGGGAGGATTGAAGTACCCCGAACATATAACAGCCGCGGTTTGCCGTTTATAAAAACGGCAAACACTCGGCACAACGCGGCGGGATTATAAGTTCCGCCAGGTTGTGCCTTAATACGACTGTTTTTGGGCTTCAATCCTACTTTGGTTATCCAAAGCGTACCGTTTGCACGGTTCCAAAAA
>JAZLAA010000092.1:0-4482 GCA_045612945.1 Elusimicrobiaceae bacterium | reverse complement strand
CTTCATCCGTGGAATACCCCGTTTTGGTTTTGCGCACAGGCGGAATTTTCATTTCTTCAAATAATAACACACCCAATTGCTTGGGAGAATTGATATTGACTGCGTACCCGGCCCGCTGGTCAATAGCTTGCTGACACGTTTGCATATCTTGCTCTAAAAGCACTTTAAAACCTTCCAGCCACACCGGGTCTATGCGAAGGCCGCGCCATTCCATGTCCGCCAGGACGGTTAAAAGGGGTAACTCCAAGGTACGGTACAATTCGTACTGGTTAGCGGTTTTTAATTTTTCCGTTAATTTTTCTGCCAGCGGCCACATAGCTTGATTATAGTAGGCCAACAAGGGCATGGGTTCTGTGGCCGGTATGGACCTATTTAAGTAGGTGTTACACGCACCGCAGAAACTTAAATCGCCTGCGGGGTCTAGCAAATAATTGGCCAAACGGCCGTCAAAAGCGTGTATAAACTGCCCGTCCAGGTTAATTTCCAGCTGGCGTAACGTTAGCTTTAAATCATACCCGATTTTTTCAATGGTATCGTTGAGAAACAGCTGCTTGAGTTCTTCCCGTTCCCAAGGTTGTACCTGCGCCAGCGGCACGAAGGCGGCCTCTTGCGGGCTCAGCCCCAGCACCGCCCATTCTTCCTCTGCATGCACAAAAATACGCGGCAGGGTTTTGGCCCGCTTCAACGCTTCCGGCCAAGCAATTTCTTCCACGGCAGGAAGTGCCGGAGCAACCACTGCGGGAGTAGGTAAGAAACGGACCAATTTTTGAAATTCGTACGTAGCCAATACCTTCTCTAACACGGCACGTTCAGGCAGATTGACACGGTAATCTTCCAGCGTAAAAGGAAGCGATAAACTTTCGTCCAGTACGACCAGTTGTTTGGAAAGTAAGGCATTGCCTTCCTCTTGCAACAACTTGGCTGCTAAAGACGGCCGAAGGCGAGCATCGCCATTATGGGCGGCACGTAGAATATCTTCTAAATGGCCAAAAGTGTGGATAAGATCCACCGCTCCCTTGGGGCCAATACTAGACACACCGGGTATATTATCCGACACATCCCCCACCAAGGCAAAATAGTCCGGTAAAAAGGAAGGAATAACCCCAAATTTTTCCGAAGCAATTTCGGGCCCTTTGATAGCCTCTTTTCCGGAAGGCCACAAAAAAATCAATTCATCCAAAAACTGATAGACATCTTTGTCCGCCGTGACTAATACACTAGGCACGTGCTGAGCCGCAGCGCTACGTGCCAAAGAAGCCATTAAATCATCCGCCTCAATACCGGGTTGTGCTACCACTGCAAGCCCCAATGCCCGAACTACCTCCCGCGCCAACGTCAACTGGTGCACTAAAGCTTCATCGGGTTTTTGCCGGTTGGCCTTATAAGTAGGCAGCAAGGCTTTTCGGCGAGCACATCCGCCGGGAGAATCAAAACAAACGGCTACGTAAGGAGGATTCTTTTCCTGAAGCATTTTCAGCATCCAGCGTACAAAACCATACAAGGCCCCCACTTCTAAACCCGAAGAAGTGGTCAGTTTTGGCAACGCATGGTAATTGCGGTGCAAAAAACCATGGGCATCAATTAAGTAAAACTGGGGAGCAAGTTGGTTCATAAAATATATGGGAAAGCAGGAAGGAATAAAGCCCCGCCCCTAGAAGGGGCGGGAAAGCACATTACTTTAATAATTCGTCAAGTTTAGCGGCTAACGCTTCTTTAGATTGAAGCCCTACCGTCTGAAAAGCCACTTGCCCGTTTTTAAAAGCAATCAACGTGGGTACAGAAGAAATTTGGTATTTACCGGCGGTCTGCATGCCTTGGTCCACATCCAGTTTGCACACTTTTACTTTACCGGCATAATCAGCGGCTAATTCTTCCACCACCGGAGCCAACATACGGCACGGACCACACCAAGTAGCCCAAAAATCCACCAGCACGGGACTTGAGGATTGCAATACTTCTTGTTCAAAATTTGCATCGGTTAAAATGACTTCGCTCATAAGTACCTCTAGCTAAACTGTATCAAATTAAACACACAAAAACAAGAGGGCTAATACACTAAATTCCCAGGCCTGAGGCCGGGGAATTAGTAAGGGCATATATCACGGCTTAATCGTCAATGTTAATACATTCCATAACTACACCGGTACCACCGGAGTGATCTCTCACGGTACAACATCTGCCGTATATATCCCAAGTATCCCCGCATCCCCCACCATAATGTTCTACGGTACAAGTACGACTTGTGATATTTTTGGAAACTACACACCGGTAATTACGCCCACTTTTGGGATGTGTACAAGTACGATTGTTCCGGTCTGTTCCTTCACAGTTCATCCGGCAAATATGGTCATAATCTGTTCCGTTGCAATCCGGCATCTGGTGGCTATAATCTTGGCAAAGATCATGGATAAGCTGACCACCCAATCGTTTACCGTCCTTCATGCGGCTTAGTTGCCCCAAGTACCGTAATTCTCCATAGTTCCGCCTTCGTAATCATCGTGCGAAACACCATCAAACGTAGTTCCCGCATCTTTACAAACTTTATTATTACAATGAGAATCGGCAGAGCAATCAGAAACCTGCCAACCGCATAAACAATTACCGGAACCGGTTCTATTACGGGAGCACTTTCCTACACAATCTGAGTAGTCAACATTACCACTACATAAACTACTGTATCCATCAACACCCCCATCATCCGTTAAGGCATACGTAAAGTTTTTGGTGGTTGTCTTGGGTAAGGAGCTTAAATTACCTATTTGGGCACTGCTAAGATAAGGTTTATCTAACAAGCACCGGGCTTCCTGCTCATTGCGTACCGCAGCCAGCATTTCTTCGGCCTCCGTCGTTTTGCGGGTTTCCAACATCTTATTGAACTTAGGCAGTACTACCGCGGATAATACCCCGATAATTACTACCACTACCAACAACTCCGTCAATGTAAATGCTTTTCTTTTCATAAGACTCCTTTAAACCGGGGAAGTTCCCCCCTTGTATGATGTAATCATAGCACGATACACAAAACTCGTCAAGAAGTATGGAAGGGAATAATGATTTAATAAAAACACATTGGTTCTCAAACGCAAAGTATTGTAAAATAACATCAAGCGGAGGCCTTATGAAAGAAAAATTATTTTGCATTGTTACACCCCAAGCACGTTCTTATTATAAAGCCAGTTGCGTAGCCAAAGAATTTTTAGACAAGGACGGGAACCTTATTAACACTACAGGTTCTATTCCGGACGGAGAAGTGGCGGAATTTTCCGTTTCCACCGCCACCGTTAAACATTTTGAAGCCGGCAAACTGCACGGACGTTTGGAAGTGATAAACTTGGCCGATAAAACCGTTACATTTAGTGAAGACTATGATCATGGCCAATTAATTCGCGTGAGCGACCATACCCTCTTTGCCGCCAAACCCAAAAAAGAAGAAAAACCCGCCCCACTCTACCCGGGAACTATTTTTAAAACCACCAAAGACGGGCGTGTTTTCTTTGCAAACGGCAAACAAATTGCCGAGGAGACCCTTTCCGCCAACGGAGCTACCATTGAACTCTTAGGCACGATCCCTGACGGAGATGTAAAAGAATTTACAGAAAACGGCAAACTCAAAACAGAGGCTACCTATCTTCACAACAAACTGCACGGTGTATTGGTCCGCTATGATGAACAGGGGCGCGTATCATCTAAGGAAACCTACCACCAGGGATTACTTAACGGTACTGCACAGTATTATTCTTATTCTGCCTACAAGGCCCTTAATACCCAGTGTGGGTATAAAAATGCGCTATTAGAGGGAGATTTAACGGTGACCCAACAAGATGGTACCGTTCGGGAACGTGCCCATTACGCGGGAGGCAAATTGCAAGGGCCGCGCACCACTTATTACTCCAACGGCACCCTGGAAACAGAAGAAACTTTTCAAGACGGAAAATTACAAGGGCCGCGTACCTTATACTTCCCTACCTCCCAGGTATGGTACACAGAAAAATATGTAGCCGGCCGCTTGGACGGCGAACGGAACGAATACTTTGCCAGCGGTAAAATTCGTCTTACGGAGCTGTATTCCGACGGAATGCTTAACGGACAACGCAACACCTACTCCGAAGATGGTAACCTGATTGCCAGCGAAGAATATCACTGGGGAAACATCATTCATAATACGGAGTACCGCCCGCTATGAAATACACCCGGTTTTGCCCGGCTAAAGTGAATTTGTTTTTAGAGGTAACCGGCAAACGCCCTAACGGCTACCACGAATTAGCCACTTTGTTTGCCAAAATTGATTTGGGTGATATACTTACCGTGGAAATTACCCCAGCGGACCAGACGCTTCTTTCGCTACGCGTTACAGGCCCGGTGGGAGCACAAATCCCCGCTACCAGACACAATTTAGTATGCAGAGCCGCCCAAGCGTTTTTAGATTTTTTTGGCTTACATGCAAACCTGCAAATTACGTTAGACAAACATACCCCTACCGGG
>JAZLAA010000091.1:0-7645 GCA_045612945.1 Elusimicrobiaceae bacterium | reverse complement strand
CCAACAAATTTTTGCTCCCGGCTACCAATATGGGGCGCTCGCTTTCAGCCAAAACCGCCATATTTGTGGGCACGGGGCTCACGGCCGATGCTACGGACGTAGCAATTAATGCGGAGGACGGCCAACTCTATGCTACCCGCCCCACCTTTGGCGGCAACTTAATGGCCACGATTACGTGCGCTAAAACCCGGCCGGAAATGTGCTCGCTTCGCCCTATGGCGTATGAAAAAGCACCCGTTCAAACCGGGCGCAAAGGCGAGGTAATTGAAGTAGCATACAAAGCTCAAAAATATCCGGCCCCGCTGGCTAAATTTGTGCAATTTATTCAAAGTAAAGACGGTGGGTTAGACCTGTCGGAAGCGGAAATTATCGTAGCCGGCGGGCGCGGAGTAGGCAGTAAAGAGGGGTTTAAACTGCTGGAAAAATTAGCCGCGCGCTTAGGCGGTGCGGTGGCGGCTTCCCGCGGGCCCGTGGATAGCGGGTGGATTGATTACCGCTATCAAGTGGGTTTAACAGGCCGCACGGTAAAACCCAAGCTTTATATTGCGTGCGGAATTTCGGGCCAAATCCAGCATATGGCCGGCATGAGTGGGGCAAACGTCATTGTAGCTATTAACAAAGACCCGCAAGCCCCTATGATGCAAGCTGCACACTTTGCGCTAGAGGGGGATTTACACGAAGTTATCCCCGCTATGTTAGAAGCATTGCACTAACTTAGACTTCGCAATTTACTTGCAAAAAGGGCCGGGTCAACCGGCCTTTTTTATAGCTTTTGAATGGCCCAGTTTTTGGGGTACAAATTATTGGCTCTATCGCCCACATTTTTCATAAACCCTAAAGGGTACCCCTGATACGTTACCCGCACAAATCCGCGCGGTGTGTGTGGGGGCAACACCAAACTTTCCCGGTGTAAATACCGCCGGGCCTGTTCCAACGCAAGTTCCACCGTTGGGTAGGCGTTTGGTGTAGCCGCAATAGACAGTGCTTGCGCGGCAGTGGGTATTTTTTCGTGTCCTTTTATTTCTTCCGTTGGCATCCCGTCGGACAATACGTGCAGTAGCCGCGCCCCGATAGCTTGGGTGCGTACGGACTTGGGGAGTGTGCTTTGTTGCGGCCCGCCCTGCTTGCGTAGTACCGCTAGAAATAAACCCTCGGTTTTCGTAATTCCCGGGATAAACCGGTAAACCGGTTGCTCAAAACCGGCTAGTAAAGAGCCCGTAATCTTCCACGTTGGCTCTATGGGCACGGCTACCGTTTCGGCGCCCAGTTCCTCACAGATCCAGCGCACGTTTTCTTCGTTTTCGTGCGTGTTGAACGTGCACGTGCTGTAAATAAACAAGCCGCCCGCGCGCAAACAAGGCCAAATTTCTCGCACAATTTCGCGTTGGCGCTCCTGGCAACCTTGCACGTTACGCAAACTCCATTCGCGTGTGGTATTGTTGTCGCGGCGGAATAATCCCTCGCCGGAGCAAGGCACGTCAGCTAAAATCACATCAAATACCAGGTTGGCTTTTGAAAAATCCCGCGGGGGATTATGCGTAACCAGTGTGTCCGGGTGTCCTTGTTTAAGTATGTTTTCCAACAAAATGTTAGCCCGCAAACGGTTGGGCTCGTTACAAACCAGCATAGAACCGGGGGGCAAGGTGGCGCGCATTAAAGTCGCTTTTCCACCGGGGGCCGCACAGGCATCCAACGCGCTGACCGGGCCCTTTACGCACGCGCGTAGTACATGGTTTAAAAATAGCGAGGCCGCTTCCTGCACGTAATACACCCCGGCGTGAAACAAAGGGTCTAGGGTAAAATTGGGTCGCTCGTCAAGCCAATAAGCGTTTTGGCACCATGATATAGGCGTTTGGTGCGCAAAAACGGGCTCGCCCCTATATTTAAACGGGTTAAAACGCACACTAACCGGGGTCGGCTCAGTAAACGCTTGCACAAAGCGTTCCCAACGCACGGGGCCGAACAAGGCGGCGGTATATTGGGTAAAATCAGGCGGTAAATTCATAACTTTATTGTACAATTATTGATTTGAAAAATACGAGTTTTTTTATTATACTATCAGTACAATTTGATCTGTTCTTGGAACCGTATGTAGAATACGGAGTTCTTTTGGCAACAAAAGTTCTGTTCGAGTCTGAAAACAGCCGTTTTAAGACACAGTTGGGGACTATAGCCCTAGCTGTGTCCAGTGTTTCCTGCTTGTAAAAGTAGGGAGCCGCGGTTGTTATCATAGTGGAACCTCGAACAGACACCTTGTTAACAACCGTATTTTATGGGTACTCCGGGGCAGCTCAATTTGTAATTTAATGCTAAGGAGTATCGTATGAAAATAAATCAAACGGGCTTTACGCTAATAGAGCTCTTGGTAGTAGTGCTCATTGTGGGTATTTTAGCCGCAGTAGCCGTACCACAGTACCAAAAAGCCGTTGTAAAAAGTGAGTTGGCCGGCGTATGGAGCAATTTAGCTTCTGTACGCAAGGCTTTGGCAACGGCTATGTTAACGCCGGAACGTTATGCGACAAATTCTTACGGAGACACGGAGGCTGCAAGTAGCTATAACCCAGCTTTTTTGGATGTAAATGTAATCTGTAACGAGTATTCTGGTAACATTTGTTACGTTGATGCTCCTTCCGCCAAATGGACGGGTTGTCAGTATGAAACAGCGGGGAGTTTTGCTATGTCTAGCGGCAGTACTAATCCCACCAATCCTAAGGTAACATGGAGTTGTTCTTATAAGGGTTCTGTGCCCGGTGTAACAGGAACTACAAACAGTGTAGCTTTATCCTTAGATAATAGTGGCCGTGCTTGTTCAGATTCCCAAAGTGGCAAGGTTTGTGCATACCTGGGCCAAGTATTTGAGTAGCCCCGTTTTCCCCGGCTTAACCCGCCGGGGAACTTCTATATTTGCTAAAATATAGAGGTATGATAGACATTAAAACGCTCTCGTTTCACTTTGGCCTGCGCACGTTGTTTGAAGATACTTCCGTTTTAATTCACGACGGGCAAAAAGTAGGGCTAGTCGGCCCCAACGGGTGCGGAAAATCAACCCTTTTTAAGCTCATAGAAGGAAAATTCTCACCGGACGGCGGCAAGATAGAAATTTCGCGCGGTACACAAATTGCTTCCGTAGCGCAAGATATTGCAGACCCGACAGTTACCTTGCTAGATTATGTGTTGGCGGCCGATAAAGAGCTTATACGCCTTCAAAAAGAGCTGGAAAATCCCAACATCTCCGGCGAGCGTATGGCCGAAGTGTTTGACCGCCTGGAGTTTTTGGGCGCCCATAGCGCTACGGCCCGTGCCAGTGCCATTTTAAGCGGTCTGGGTTTTGTAAATGAAGATTTTAAACGCCCGTTAAAGGAATTTTCCGGCGGGTGGCAGGTGCGCGCTAATGTAGCCGCTTGTTTGTATGCCCCCTCTAACTGTTTGCTTTTAGACGAGCCTACCAACCACCTGGATTTAGAAACCGCCCTATGGCTGGAAAATTACTTAGTGCGTGTGGATAAAACGGTTTTTATCATCTCGCACGACCGCCACATCTTAAACCGCCTATGTGACCATATTATCCACGTGGAAGACGGGCAACTTAAACTCTATAACGGTAATTACGATACATACGAACGCACCCGCGCCGCCGCTATAGAAGGGGCCAAGCTGGCTGCCGCCAAGCATGAGCGCGTGGTGGCGCACTTACAATCGTTTGTGGACCGTTTCCGCTACAAAGCCACCAAGGCCAAACAAGCACAAAGCCGCCTAAAAATGATTGAAAAACTGGGTTCGGCCCCGCAAATTCCTAAAGACCCGCAGGCACATTTTGAGTTCCCTTCTCCCGATAAACTAAACAATTCCCTTTTAACAATAGAAAACGGCGTGGCCGGATATGATGATAAAGCTGTACTTGAACAACTCAATGTACGCATTGAACCGGATGACCGGATTGCGCTCTTAGGTGCCAACGGTAACGGTAAATCCACGCTGGCCAAAATTTTATCGCATCGGCTTTTGCTTTTAAGCGGCAAGATGACCACGGCCAAAAAAATGAAGATTGCCTACTTCTCTCAGCATCAAACCGAAGAACTGGACGTGGAAAAAACTCCGTACGAAATGCTAAGTGCGCAAATGCCGCTGGCTACCGAAACGCAAATCCGCGCGCAACTGGGCGCGTTTGGGCTTAACAAGGCTAAAAGCGATACACTGATTGGCAGTTTATCGGGAGGGGAAAAATGGCGCTTGTTGTTGGCCCTAATTACCAAAGACGCGCCGCATCTGTTAATTTTAGACGAACCAACCAACCATTTAGACATTCAATCCCGCGCGGCTTTAATTGAGGCACTCAATAATTACGAAGGGGCCGTAGTGCTCATCACGCACGATTTGCACGTTATTGAATTAACGTGTGACACGTTGTGGATTGTCCGTCGCGGTACTTGTCAAACATTCACCGGCGATTTGGATGATTACAAAGCCCAGCTTCTTAAAAATAACGACCGTAACGACCTTGCCAGCGACAAAATGACCGCCAAGGAGCGAGTACGTAAAGAAGCGGCAGACCGCCGTGCGCGGGTAGCCCCGCTTAAGAAAGAGATTCGCACGCTGGATGAAAAATTGGAAAAACTAAACACCCGTAAGGCGGCATTGGAAGAACAACTCCTAACCCAGTACTCAGCGGATAGCAGTATTGAGCTGGCTTTGTTAAATGATGAGCTTAAAAAGACCGAAGACCACTGGATGCAGTTAAATGAAGAAATGGAGGCCGCCCTGGCGCAGAAACAATGAATATTTTTCACACGTTACCCGCCGATTTACAAACCGCACTGAAGCGTATGCTTGTGGTAGAACCTACCCCGGTGCAAGCGCGCGCTTTGCCCCCTGCTTTGGCCGGGAAAGATGTGCTGGGTACGGCCCAAACGGGTACCGGCAAAACATTGGCATTCTTACTGCCGCTTATCGTGCGTTTAACGCAAAATCCGGCCGAAAATGCGCTTGTTTTATCGCCCACGCGCGAACTGGCCGAGCAAATTTCTGGCGAACTAAATAAACTGACAAACACATTGCCCACGGCCCTTATTATAGGGGGGGATAATATCCATAAACAATATGCCGCGTTACGCCGTAAACCACGGGTAATTATTGCCACCCCCGGGCGTTTAATAGACCATTTGGGGCGCAAAAGTGTGGATGTATCCACTGTGCATTTTTTAGTATTGGACGAAACGGACCGCATGTTGGATATGGGGTTTGTTGATGATATGCGCCGCATTGTGGCGGCATTGCCCGCCGCGCGCCAAACTTTGTTGTTTTCCGCCACGTTACCCGCCGAAATTGATAAACTGGCCCATGAATTTTTAATAAACCCCGTGCGCGTACAGATCGGGGCAGTTACGTCGGCCGCGCAAGGCGTATTGCAAGAAATTGTATATGTGGGTGTGCGGGAAAAATTGCCCCAATTATTGCACGAACTAAAAACGCGCGCCGGGGCGGTGCTTGTCTTTGTGAATACCAAACACGGGGCGGAGCGCTTAGCCAAAGAGTTAAAACGCTATGGCCAAAAAGCCAGCGCTTTGCACGGCGAACTACGCCAAAATCGCCGCCGACAGATTTTAGATTTTTTCCGCAACGGCACGCTACGCGTGTTGGTAGCTACCGACTTGGCCGCCCGCGGTTTGGACGTAGCGCATATCGGGCACGTGATTAACTACGATTTGCCCCACTGCCCGCAAGATTATATTCACCGCATTGGCCGCACGGGGCGCGCGGGCAGTGTAGGCAGTGCGCTTTCTTTTATTACGGACGCCGGGGCCCAATGGCAAGAAATTTGCCGCGTGACCCAATTTGCCGGTGCCGTAAAAACCATTCAAAAGACGATTGAACCTTTACCCACCCCTAAATTTGTAGCCAGTGAAGAAGGGGCCGCTCACGCTAAGCGCCGCACCAGAAAAACGCCCAAACACTTGACCGCACCGGGGAGCTCAGCCACAAACTTGGCTGAGTTTATGCGCCCCCAAGGACAAAGTATGCGGGCAACTAAAAAGCCCAAAACATTTATGAAAGCTTCCGTTGCCGCGCGCGTGTTGGAAACGCCGGCTACCTCTTTGCAACCGCTTGTTGGGCATAAGGTGGGCATCAGCAAAAAAGCCCTTCATAAACTACAGCAGCAAAGTAAACAGCTCCAAAATAAACCGCCCCGGCAAAAGGGCGGCAAAATAATATTTAAAAAACGCAAGCATCATTAAAAAACCGCCCGTTGTTAGGCGGTTTTAGCAAATTAATTTTCTGCCCCAATTCGCGTAAGGTTAGTCCCATCTGATTCCCCAAACGAGTCACACAATGCTTGGTATTTGTTACTGTTGTATTGGCATTGATACACATCCCGTTCCTCATTCAAGCGGTACCACGCAATCAGACAATAGGTATTGGACGTAGAAGCGTTAGCTATGCGGCAAGCAGTGGCAGATTTGTTGGCATTTAAGGCGTATCTAAATTCGCCCACGTCCCCATCGGTGCTTTGGTCCAAAAATTTTACATCCAAGCCGTTAAAACTGGTCGGCCAGGTGGAATGGGTAACATAATAACGCTTAGCTCCGTCAAACAGAATGCGCAAATTAACAAGCGCACTGGCCGCCTCAGCCCGCTGGACGGACTTGCGGTATTGCGGCAAAGCTACCGCTGTTAAAGTGGCCAAAATAATGACTACTGTAAGCAATTCAATTAAGGTAAAACCGTGTTTTTGTTTCATATATTTTCTCCTACTTAAGTAGTATAACGGTTTTTGAAATTTTTTTCAACTTAAAAAAACTTGCAACTTCCCCAAAAAAAGCTATACTAATAAAGTAGGTGTAAGTGAGGTTTTTATGTATTTAGGGAAAAAGCAAAAAGCCGGGTTTACCCTGGCAGAGTTGTTAGCGGTAGTAATTATTCTGGGATTATTGTCTGCCTTAAGTTTGGGGGCTTATAAAAAATCGGTTGAGCAGTCCCTTTTCGCGGAAGGATTGTCGCTTGCCAGTACGGTGGTAGAAGCGGTGGAGCGGTTTCATGTGGATGAAACATCAGCCGGAAATGATCCCACCGGATATTATGGTAATTTGTGGGCCTTGGATATCGGGATTGCCGGGGCTAACGTATCAGGTTCGCGCCTCATTACGCGCGACGGTAAATTTTTTATCCAGATAAACCCGGATACCGGTGTGGTACATGCCTACCGCGGCCCCAGTGCTTCCGTGTATCAGTATTATATTGAAATGTATCCTCACTTTACGGCCAGCTCCGCGCGGGACCGGATTGCTTGCGTAGGTAAGAAAAACGGGGAGACTAATGAATCCAGCCGGACGTTTTGTGAGGCCCAGGGATATACCCAGTGTGCTACAGATTTAGCCAAAACTTGCTCGGCGTGTGCCAATCCTATTTGTATAAAACCGTAGTCGTTTTTGCTACCAGGCCGCCAGGCAGTTGCCCGGCGGTTTTGGTTTGTTCCTCTGCCGAAAGTTATATAATATAAGTATGAAGATCCTTTCTACGGATTGCTTAGTTATTGGCGCGGGCCTGGCCGGGTGTGTATATGCCCACCAGGCGGCCAAAAAAGGGCTTAAAGTTACGTTGCTTTGCTGTGGGGAAATGTCCCAAGCCAATAGTGACCTTGCCCAAGGCG
>JAZLAA010000090.1:0-3809 GCA_045612945.1 Elusimicrobiaceae bacterium | reverse complement strand
CACAATCGCACCAAACGGAGTGATGGTATTGGTTTGCCGGGCAATTTTTCCGTCCACCCAGTCTGTGCTGGCGGCCAAGATAAAAATGGCTGTAGCGGTAAAACGCGCCCACCAAAACGGTAGTAAAATAAACCCAAACATCACTAAAGACAAACCTGCCCGCAGTAATGTAATTTTGTTGGCAAGCGTCATCATTTAAATAACCCTCCTGCGCGGAATGTATCAAATAAAAGCGGTTCGTTTTTTTGCGTATCGGACAGGACTGCCTGGGTAACCATATCCCCGGAAACAATTTTAATAATTTCCGGGAAATAGTCCTGCTTAGACAAGGTTAGATATAGGGTGTACGGTTCTCCCTCTTTAGGGGTCAGTTCCAACAAATACGGTTCTTTGGCTACCACTTTATGTTTAGCCAGTAGGGCCGTGTAGTTGCCAAAATCAAAGAGGGCGCGGTTGGGTTGGCCTTGTTGCCATTCATCCCAAGACAAGGTGGTGATTGCCCGCCCGTCTGCGTCTAAAATTAAAATTTGCTCTTTATCTGTAATGGCGGATTGCTCTACCTTGCCGTTGGTGTTTAACGTATCCAGACGCAGGAGGTGTTTGTCTTTATCATAGAACAAGGTACCCTGGGCGCGGGTAATGGGTACGCCGTCATATTCAGAGGTTTGTTCAAAATGAGTTTTTAAAAATTTGAGTTTTTTGTCCCACGCTTTGAGGTTTAAAACCCCTTGGCTTACGGGCGCTTGTGGGGTAGCTACGGCGGGAGTCTTGGCCGGTGCCACCGTCTCAGGGACAGGAATCGGTTTTTCTACTACGATTTCTTGGGTAATGGCGGGTTGTGCATCTGCAGGGGGTTGTTCTTCGGGTTTAGAGGAACAGGCGGCTACAGCACACGCGACACACAAATAGCACAAAAAATTATTTATAGACGGTTTCATAAGTAGGCTCTTTATAATTTTTTTCGTAAGGTAGGCTGCTCATTTCTTCGATGGCAGCATCTATTAAATCGTAGTGGATCTCCCAGCGGTTGGAACCTTCGGGCTTGGTAATAAAACCGCGCATCTCCAGCACGCTAAGTATGTTGGTAGCGCGGGCGGAAGAACCAAAGTGTGCTTTGAGTAAATCTTGCGATACACGGCGACGTTCTTTGATTAAATTAAGGGCTTGTAAAATTTCTTCCGGGTTCGTTCCCAGCCCGTCTTGCGGGCGCATGCCGGGTTGCTGTTCTTGCACAATTTGTACCGGGTAATCCGGCCCGCCCTGGGCGCGTAAAAAGTCGGCCACGGCTTTGATTTCATCCGGCGATACATACGCCCCTTGGATACGCAGAGGCGTTTGGGTGGAGGAGTCTAACAAAAGCATATCCCCACGGCCTAATAGATTCTCCGCCCCGACGGAATCCAAGATTACTTTAGAATCAATCCCGCTGGCTACTTGGAGCGCAATACGCGAGGGCATATTGGCTTTAATAATCCCGGTTACTACTTTAACGGAAGGACGCTGGGTGCACAAAATGAGGTGAATACCCATGGCGCGACCCATTTGTGCCAAACGTTGTACGGAATCTTCAATAGAAGCCTTGGTTTGCAACATCAGGTCGGCCATTTCGTCAATGATGACAAAGACGTAAAACATTTTTTCTTCGTTATTTTGTTTGGCCCATTGGTTGTAGCCTTCTATATTTTTTACTTTGGCCAGTTGGCACAAATCCAAGCGTTTTTCCATTACTTTAACGAGCATCTGCAAAGACTTGGCGGCATCATTAGGCTTGGTGATAATATCTGCATCATCACACGAAGTTTTGGGGTCATATAGGTAGGGAATGCCTTCGTAAAGGGTAAGTTCTACGCGTTTGGGGTCTATCATTAAAAATTTTACTTCGTCGGGCTTGTGTTTGAACAGCAACGACATAATAATGGTATGCAGACAAATAGATTTGCCGCTGTTGGTAGCCCCGGCAATTAAAATGTGCGGCCATTTTTCGGCCACGGTGCCGGCCGGGTCCCCATTAGCGTGGCGGCCCAGGGCAATCGGGAGTACGGCTTTAGATTTAGCGTACACCGGGGATTGCAAAATTTCTTTCATGGTAACCATGACGGATTTGTCATTAGGGATTTCGAAGCCCATAGTGCTTTTGCCCGGAATAGGAGCTTGCACACGAATGGAGCGCGCTTGCATGCTGGCTTGAATATCTTGCGTTAACGCTGTAATGGAGGACATTTTGACCCCGGCATCAGGCTGGATTTCATAGCGCGTTACCACCGGGCCCGGGGAAACGCCGGTTACATGGGCACCGATTTCAAAACTTTTAAGCGTATCTTCCAAGCGTTTGGTGGCTTTGGCAATTTCATCATCCGACGGGCCTACTAGGCCGTCTCCCACCGGGTTGGCTAGTAAGTCCAAAGAGGGCAATTTGAAGGTGGCCGGGTCAAATTTTTTGATCTCTTGCGGAGTGGTTTCTTCGTTAGGTTCTTCATCGGGTTTAGAGGCCGATTTTTTGTCGGCTTTGGCGGGCGGTTCTTCAGCATGAGGCAGTTGAGTAATCGGTTCGGCTACCGGGCGGCGGATGACCGGTTTTTCGGGCCGGCGAATTTCGGGCAGTTCGGTTACTTCTTCGGCCACGGGGCGGTTACTGGCCGCTTCCGCACGTTCCTTAATTTCTTGTTTGCCTTCGGATACGTTGCGTTTAAGCTCTGCGCGGGACTCCATCCAGCCGTCAAAATCGTTCTTAATAAATTGGGCGGTTTTGGTAATCACCGTGCGCCAGGGGATGGCTATTAATAAATGTAGCCCCACCAGCATAAACGCCAAAGAAAATAGGGCCGCCCCTACCGAGCCCAACACGCCTTTGAGGGCAAAGAAAACAGCAGTACCCAGCTTGCCGCCGCTAATAAGGGAATCCGTAAAAATTTGGCGCAAACAGGTACATAAGCTGGCAAAACTGCCCAATGTAATGAGCGTACCCAACAGAAAAAAGAAAAAAGAGGCACTTTTGTTGCGAATGGTTTGTACCAGCCAATACAGTAGGAAAAGAGGCAACAGCCCGGCGGAAATTCCAAAAAATTGAGATAGTTGGAAAGCCACCTCTTCCCCCCACTTACCGCTGGAGGTTTTAAACCATAAGATGGCACATAACCACACGCACAAGGTGCCCGTTAAAATATAAAAGGCCGTACGCAACCAAGCAGAAGACGAAGGCGGAGCTGATTTTTTTTTGGCTTTTTTGCGTGTGTAATAATAGCGTGGCATATAGAGTATTATACTTTTTTGAGGCAGTTTTAACAACCAAACGTTTACTTGAAAAATGAAAGTTTGTTTATTAGAATAATAAGGTAGTTAAAAATTAGATTATTTGTTGGAAGTGCAGGGCAAGCCTGCACTGCGCCGGGCGGACTAGTCCGTTAGGCTCATTGCAATCCAATAAATAATCGCCTGCTTTTACGCCTATCCGTAAGGGTAGGCGGGCGGCGATTATTACACGGGTTATTGCAATGGCTTAGGTAATAATTGTCGTCTTTTTTATTGCCTGGCCATTGTAAAGACTTGTGCCGAGCACTTCCTGCATACAAAAGTGAGGAAATTATGAAAAAAACAAAAGCAGGATTCACACTAATTGAATTATTAGTGGTGGTGTTAATAATCGGTATTTTGGCGGCCGTGGCGGTGCCGCAATACCAAAAAGCAGTTATTAAAAGCCGGGCTACGGAAGCAAAGGTGTTTTTAAATGCGGCCGAAAAAGCCATGAACCTTTATACCTTGCAGCATGGTTTTTTTATAGACCATGATGCAACTGGATTGGTGACAAATCC
>JAZLAA010000089.1:0-4494 GCA_045612945.1 Elusimicrobiaceae bacterium | reverse complement strand
ATCTTCCATATCCGGGCCGGTGGAAATAAGAGCAATTTTCGGGTGCGGATAGGTTTTATCACTTAGCGCCTGTAAATCCGCTAAGAATTTTTTTGCATCCGGTGTGAAATCCGCTGTGTTTTTCACGCGGTCGTTACCGTCAAACATATCAATATGCGTAATGGCAATTTTGGTGCAGTTGTTAATCATAATGGCCCGCGCGGCGGATCTCCACTCAAACTCACCCACGCGGCGCAAGCGCTTGCTTACACTGCCTACTTCATGACCTTTGGTGTGGTAAATTTCCAGTTCTTTTTCATCGAATAATTCTTTTTCTAACGGGCCCGGCCCCACGCGCGTGATGTAGGGCTTAAATACCACATATACATCCCGTACAGACTTGGGGCCAAGGCCGGCCTCCCCCAAGAAGGTGCTGGCGGTAGTATCGCGTGAGGTTACAAACGGGTATTCCCCGTGTAAAAGGGATAGCTTAATCCCCTGCGTGCCTTCCAGCAAAATATGGCCGCCTTTATCCAAACAGTTGTTTAACAATTCAGGCACGTCTTGAATATAATCTTTTAAAAGCGGTTCATCTTTGGCAAATTTAATTTCACGCCGTTCAATGCGCTCTTTGACAGCCTGCCCCAGCCCGGTGCCCACACTGCCAATTTTATTCATAAAATGCGCGGCTCCGCGCTCAGCGGCAGTTTGCTCATCAGTAATCAACACGGCATACGGGTCAATAATCAAGCGGTCTTGGGTGTTTGTTTTTTTCACTTCTTCAAGTAGCCATTCGGTCTTTGTATAAGCGCCGGCCCCCAAAACTAATTTGGTTTTTGGGTTTAAAAACCCAGACGGGATATTTTTAAGCGTGTACGAAACCCCGTTTTGCACTACCGTATGCCCCGCGTTGGGGCCGCCCACACGCACGCAATAATCGTAATTCCCTTTATAAGAAAGATAAGCGGCAATTTTGCCTTTGCCTTCGTCGCCGGCTTGGCCGCCACATACTAAATCAATCATACTTTTCCTCCGCAAGTTGGGGCGCTAGGCCCAGGTAGTTTTCAGTTTCCAACTGGTGTAATTGCATTTTGACAGACGCCGAAACGGGTAGTCCGTCTATAAAATCGGCTAAGGCAGCCATGGTTAATTGGCGGCCGCGCGTAAAATCGCGCAACAATTCGTAGGCATTTTCACAACCATACGCACGCAAAATGGTTTGAACCGCCTCGGACAGCACTTCGGGGTGAGTTTGTAATTCTGCACGCGCGGCTTGTTTATCAAAACTAATTTTACCAAGCCCATTTAGTAAAGAGTGGTAAGCCACTAACCCGTGCCCAAACGCTACCGGGATGTTACGCATCACGGTAGAGTCCGACAAGTCCCGCTGCAAGCGCGAAACGGGAAGTTTGTTGGACAGAAAATCTAACAGCGCGCTGGCAAGTTGCAAATTCCCTTCGGCATTTTCAAAATCAATCGGGTTTACTTTTTGCGGCATGGTGGAGGAACCCACCTCGCCTTTGACGGTTTGCTGTTTTACCAGCCCGGCCGAAATGTAGTGCCACATATCGCGGCTAAAGTCCGTTAAAATGGTGTTAATACGCCGGATGTTATCAAATAGTTCGGCGTAACTGTCGCGGTTATCCACTTGCGTGGTAACGGGGCTTAAGTAAAGTTTGATTTTGCGCCCCTTGTTAAGCGTGCTAATTACCTGGCGCGCAGCTGCCGGCCAGTTTACGGCGGGATAGGCCGCCAAATGCGCGTTAAAATTACCTACCGCCCCGGAAAATTTGCACGAAATTTGACGAGAATTTAATTCTTTAATGTGGCGGGCCAGACGCACCTCAAACACGCGGATTTCTTTTCCAAACGTCGTCGGTACGGCAGGCTGACCGTGAGTACGGGCTAGCAACACACTGCGGGCTTCTTTTTTAGCCAGTTTTAAAAGTGCCTTTTGGATTTTCTCCAGCGCAGGGAGCAATGCTTTCTCCACTCCGTCACTTAACAGTAGCGCGTAGGAAACGCTGTTAATATCTTCGCTAGTTAAGGCGAAGTGTAACCACGGCAAACGGTCTTTAAGCGTGGTTTTCCCTAATTTGAAACGCAAAAAATACTCCACGGCTTTAACATCGTGCCGGGTAGCCGGGATTTTTTGGTATCCCTTGGTTTCCAACGTGCGGATCAACGATATGTCTGCCGCGGTTAAATTACTTACTTCTGCCAATATTTTTTGTTCTGTTTGCGTTAATTTTTTAACGCCGGGCAAGTGAAGCGTACACAAAACCATTAGCCACTCAATTTCCACACCTACCCGCGCGGCTAAGAGAGCATCTTCGCTCATTACTTGGGTTAAAGCGGTTAGTTTGTTAGCGTAACGCCCGTCTAGCGGGCTTAAGGCAGAAGTGTTCATATTTTTATTGTACCAATTTGTTATAATAAAGTATATTTTTAAAATTCATATGAAACACTATTTTACTACTTCCGGCAGAACCGGGCGTGTGAAATACATTACGCTAATGCTAACGTATCCGTTCATTGCAGGGATTTTGGCTATCTTCCCTGCGCTGCTCATCAAACTTAACATGATAGTTTTTAACATTGTGGCTATTATCAGCGTTATTATCATTGCACTGGGAATATGTTGGCTATTATTTACAGCATTGGTACGCCGCATGCACGATTTAAATTTTTCAGCTTGGTGGCTGGTAGCACTTTTTTGGATGGTTGGCTTTCTTGTTATACGCGGTTACGCGTGGCCATTGTTAGTGGTGTTAGGAAGCGGACAAATGGTACTATTTTTCTGTCCGGGGGATGAAAAAGCAAACAAATTCGGAGCGGTCCCTGATTTGTTTGGGGGATTTTTCGCTGAAGATAAAAAGTCCCAAAAAATCGCCGTCCAGCCTTCCGGGCGTATTGATTTCAAATTATAATTCTACAAAAATAGCGCAAACAGTACTTTTCTGGGCACCTTTAGATACTGCACACCCATTGAGCAAAGATTTACTTTTGCGTTTGTTGTGTTTCCTCACCCGTCCAACCGCCACCTAAGGCCTTGGCTAAATCTACCACCGCATCCAACTCATTCTTCCTTGCCGTGGATAAATTCATCTCCGAAGATAACAACGTCTCCTCCACACTCAACAGGTCCGTCACGCCAATCAGCCCGGCATCTTCCTGCTTTTTAGTCAGCTCGTAGCTGCGGCGCATATCGCTGGTTTGCGCCAAGTACGAATCATAAATTTGGCGGTACATTTGGTTGGAGTTAATGGCATCCAACGCTTCTTTAAAGGCCAGTTGCAGAGTTTTTTGGTAATCAGCCAGCATTTCGCGATATTTGGCTTCTGCTTTTTGATTTTCAGCCTTAATTTTTCCCCCTTCAAAAATAGGGGCCGCCACGTTTGCGCCCAAGCTCCACACGCCCGATCCGCCCGCAAACAAACTAGTAAGAGCATTACTGGCATACCCGGCGGCGGCCGTTAGCGAAATATCCGGAAAGTAGGAGGCACGTGCCGCGCCAATGTTGGCGTTGGCGGCAATTAAATTTTGCTCTGCCGTCATCACGTCCGGACGGCGTTCCAACAAATCAGATGGTAAATTTGCAGGTACATCCGGCACTAGGGTTAATTCGTTTAAACTTTTACCACGGGTTATTTTTTCTTCTACTATTGCACGAGGCGACTTGCCCAGTAGCACCGCTAAGGCTGTTTCGGTTTTTGCTAACGTCAAGCGCAGGGTTTCTTCATCGGCCTTTACACTTTGCATGTTGGCTTGTACGCGGCGCAAATCCACTTCCGTGGCATACCCGGTTTCATAACGGCTTTGGTAAATGCGCACATTTTCTTGTCTTGCCTCCACGGTTTGCTGGGCAATTTTAATTTGCTCGTCCAACATAAGCATCGTAAAATACTGCTTAGCTACATCCGCCGTTAGAGTAAGGCGTACAGTATCACGCGCGGCCTCGGTGGCTAATAGTTGGGCGCGGGCTGATTCTTTCAAACGGCGATATTTGCCCCACAAATCCAGTTCAAACGAGGCAGTCAACCCGGCACGGCTTTGTGCTTCGCCGGAACCTAACGAATTGCCTTCGCGCCCGGTATTACCTGCAGCAGAAATGCTGGGTAATTGGTTAGCCCCAGCACTGATTACCTCGGCACGAGCTTCATCTACTCGCGCAATAGCAGCTTTTAAATCCCAGTTATATTGGAGCGCGGTATCCTCCATGGCGTTTAGCACAGGGTCATTAAACATTGTCCACCAGTTCTGCTGGGTAAATACCGCATAGTTTTCAGGTGCTTGCCCAGTAGGCAAATCCGCTTGCGGGCGTTTGTAATTAGGGCCCATCGTACACCCGGCCGTAAATACCGCACACGCGGTTAATAAGTTGATAATTTTCATTTTTGCTCCTTGTCTTTTCCGGCGAATAACGTAAAGAACCACGGGATAAACAGCGGGGCTACTCCGGTGGCAACTAACATCCCGCACACGACCGCCGTACCAATGGAATGGCGCCCGGCT
>JAZLAA010000088.1:0-1666 GCA_045612945.1 Elusimicrobiaceae bacterium | reverse complement strand
CCCCGACTTATAGAAGAAAAAAAAGGCGGCGCGGTGCATGGCATAACATCTAATTTTCAACAGGTCCTTTTACCGCCAAAGACCCAAGCCCACGGCCTTGTGCGCGTGAAAATCGTGCGTGCGCAAAACAACGTTTGTTGCGGGGAAGTGATTTAAAATCTTCTTTTTGCTATACTATTTTTATGAAAGAAACTCTGTCTAAATTTGCCCCGATTAACACCGTCTGTTTAATGATTTTAGCCGCAAGTGCCGCTATGTGGGTGCTTGTCTATACCAAAACGGTACTCATGCCGTTTGTGATTGCCCTGTTTATTTCTATGTTAGCCAACGCATCGGCCACGTGGCTCAACCGCAAGTGGAAAGTGCCGTATAACTTGGGTATTGTGCTTAATTTTGTGGTGTTTATGACGGTGATTACGGCAGCAGTGTCGTTTATTTCCAATTCTATTGAAAGTTTTGTTTCCGGTGCGGATATTTATACCGATCGTTTAAACGAAAGTTTGGATTGGATTGTAGCCAAAGCTGAAGCGCACCATATTCATATCAACGCCACATTTATTACCGAAAGTATTGCTAAAATCCCGGTGTTTAATATGGTTAAAAGTGTGGGGAGTTTGCTAGTGTCTATTTTTACCAACATTATGCTCATTACGCTGTTTGTAATCTTTATTTTTATGGGGAAAGCCTCAGCGGAAAAACCGTCTTTGGTGGGTAAATCGCAAAAGCAAATTTCATTTTATTTGTTTGTGAAAATAGTCGTTTCCATATTGGCGGCAGTATTGACGTGGTTGGTGCTGACTTCGGTGCGGACCGAGCTGGCTATGATGCTGGCTGTGCTTACGTTTATCCTGAATTTTATCCCTAACATTGGGCCGTTTATTGCTACGTTGGCACCGCTGCCGGTGTTATTTTTACAATACGGGTTTGATTGGCACATGCTCCTAGTGCTTGTTTTGTTGACCGCAGTGCATTTTGTAGTAGGCAATATTTTAGAAACCCGTTGGTTGGGGAAAGGAATGAGTTTGGACCCGATTGTAGTAGTGGCCAGTTTAATCTTTTGGGCACTGGTGTGGGGGGTAATGGGAGCATTGCTTGCGGTACCGCTGACCGCCATTATCAAACTGATTTTTGAACAGCACGAAACTACCCAGCCTATTGCCCGGTTTTTGGGCGGGGGGTATTCGTTTAAATGACCCCTTGGAAATATATTCCCACGTTGTATTTGGCGGAAGGGTTCCCTTATATTATCATCAATACGGTGTCGGTCATTTTGTATGGCGCCTTGGGGTACTCTAACGAGCAAATAACCCTGTGGACCGGGTGGTTATATCTGCCGTGGGTACTCAAAATGTTTTGGAGTCCGCTCATTGATGCACGCTCTACCAAGCGGCGTTGGCTTTTGGGTGCGCAGACCGCGATGAGTGCGGTTTTACTTGCACTGACCGGGCTGATTTGTTTTTACGCCGTTACTCATGCGCAAGCGGATTTAAGTTTTTTTACACTTTCGCTTATTGGGTTTTTTATCGGGGCGTTTGTATCAGCCACGTTAGATATTGCAACCGACGGATATTATCTGCTTGCACTGACCCCGCAAGAGCAAGGCTACTTTGTAGGTATGCGTACCATTTATTACAGCATTGGTATGATTTTAGGCAGCGGCTTGTTA